>JAGCJD010000208.1 GCA_017648425.1 Clostridia bacterium
CCGTACACCCCTCGTACCTGTCCCCCTCAATGTAAAGCGCCGCTGTGTGCCGTGATGTTAGCGTGAGCGGATTTCCGCCGTTGCGTATTCGTATTATAAGTCTGTGTACGCCCGCATCGTGCTGTGTAAGGGGTATCGTGCACTGCACCCCTCCACGCGTGACATCAAGCGTAAATTCATGATTAACAGTCATTTGTTTCCTTTCTGCCGTATGCCGTCATACGGCTTATCCTTTATCCAAAATGCTTTTTGAGCTTTGCCTCAAACCACTCCTCGATCTCAATATCCTTTTCAGGCTTATGAGTTAAAAAGCCCTCGTATTCACCGCTATCCTGAGAATATATGTTTCTCTTTACAACACACGGCTCGTCCTCCCACCGTCTGTCTGAAAGCCATGTCGCAGGATTGGGAATAAATCTGCCCTGCTCCCGCAGCCATTCCTCCGATCCCGCTTGACGAGTGACAGCATTTATGAGCATTGATAATGTATCGTCATCTGAAATATCAAGCTCACAAAACTCCTTGTATGCCGCCGCTCTCCCCTGCTTTCGCGGATACGCTCTCCAAAATTTTTCAAATTTTTCGGATAACAGAGCGTCAGAGAGAGAAATTTGCGCGTGCGAGCAACCGCTCGGCTCTGCCGGCGTGTTCTCGTCCGCTTCTTGTTTTATTATTTTCTCTGTCTCTGTTTTTTCAAGTTTTGTATTAATGTTTTGTTTTGTTTCTGTTTCTGTTTTGTTTTGGATTTGAGCGTCCTCATTCTCCTCGGTTGAACCGAGCGCCTTTTTTTGTTGGGCTTTTATCCCGCCCTTTTTGCCAAGCTCGGCAAACTCCACCGAGCGCTGTATCTGTGGAAATATAAACCCTGCCGCAACCTCCGTTTTCCCTTTGAATTCGGGGGGCGGCGTACCGTCCATGTGGTATTCGAGCATTGCCAGAACAAACTCCTTAAACTGCTCTCTTGGAACAAGTCTTAGCGGTTCCAGCCAATCATAATAAAAGCACATTCCTTTGAATTTCGACATTGTTTATTTTGTTTTTACCTTTCTTTTTTATTTTTTTGCCCTCCTTTTTATCTCCATCTTAGAAAGTTTTTACGCCCTTTCCCAATAATGCGCTCTCACTTTCTGTTATTATTATATAACATTCTGTTATCTTTGTCAAGAGGTTTGATAACATTTTGTTACTTTGCACAACAAAATTTTTATTTTTTGTTGACAATAGTAACATTTTGTGATATAATATGATAACATTTAGTTATTGGAGGTAGCGATATGCTTGACAAGGTGTTAAAGGAACTCAGGGCGGTATCGGGAATTACACAGCAGAGGCTGGCTGACGAGCTTGGAGTTTCCAAGGGAGCGGTCGCCATGTGGGAAACGGGAAAGCGTATGCCCGAGGGCTCTATGCTTGTAAGTATTGCAAAATTTTTCGGGGTGTCTGTGGACATGCTTCTGGGTGTGAGGTCTGATGTCGAGCTCCCTGCAAACGCTCGCGCGATATCCAGCAAAAGGCTTCCCCTTTTGGGAAATGTTGCCTGCGGCGAACCGATATTTGCGGAGCAAGAGGTCGAGGCTTATGTTTCCTCAGACTGCGATATCAATGCTGATTTTTGCCTGCGAGCGGTCGGTGACAGTATGATAAACGCCCGTATTTTTGATGGGGATATTCTGTTCGTAAAATCTCAAAATATCGTTGATGACGGCGAGATCGCCGTTGTTCTCATTGAGGACGAGGCTACCGTAAAGCGCTTCTTTTACGATAGAGAAAATAACACGATAACCCTTATGCCCGAAAATCCTATGTTTAAGCCTCTCCGCTTTTCAGGCGCTCAGCTCA
>JAGCJD010000209.1 GCA_017648425.1 Clostridia bacterium
CGGCGGTGTTACCGAGCTTATGAAGGCAGGCTTTGACACTCTTGTTGATGCAGGATATGAGCCTGAGATGGCATACTTTGAGTGTATCCATGAAATGAAGCTTATCGTTGACCTTATCAACAACGGTGGCTTTGCAATGATGAGATATTCTATCTCCAACACAGCAGAGTATGGTGATTACAGAACGGGTAGAAGACTTATAACAGAGGAAACCCGCAAGGAAATGAAGAAGGTTCTCGAGGAGATCCAGAACGGTACCTTTGCATCTGAATTCATGCAGGAGTTCTCCGCAGGAAGAAAGGCAAAGTTCCTTGCAACTCGCCGTAAGGAGAGCGAGCATCAGCTTGAAAAGACGGGCGCAGAGCTCCGTCAGATGATGAGCTGGCTTAAAAAGTAATTAATAAATCGGATTGGGGAAGCTTATCTAAGCTTCCCCAAAAGGGAAAAATCAGGAGGGAAAAATGGTAGTTTCCAATAAACAAAAAATACTTAAAACAGTTGAACTTGCAATGTTGATAGCGCTTGTTGTTGTGCTTCAAATTTTTGGCGGATTTATAAAATTCGGACCTTTTTCGCTCTCGCTCGTTCTTATCCCCGTTGTTATAGGATCGATCGTTCTTGGTTGGAAGAGCGGCGCATTTCTTGGATTTATATTTGGATTTGTAGTTGTTATCCAATGTGCAACGGGTATTGATGTTGGCGGCTTTATTTTGTGGGGAACAAACCCATTTTTTACAGCCCTCATATGTATAGTAAAGGGAACCGCGGCAGGTCTTGTTCCCGGACTTATTTACCGTGCATTCAATAAAGGGAATACTACCAAGGGAAGGCATATTGCGGGCGCTGTGCTTGCGGCTATCTCCGCGCCTGTCGTTAATACGGGACTGTTTTTGTGCGGTCTTAGTGCGTTTTTCAACTCAACGCTTATCGAATGGGCGGGCGGTACTAATGTTATGCTCTATATAATCACAGGGCTCGTTGGTATCAATTTCATAATTGAGTTGTGTATTAATATTGTCGTTTCTCCTGCTATTGCCACTATCGTAAGGGCGCTTGATAAGCAGGTATAAATATATAAAAATTTTGAGGAGAAAAATTATGTCACTTCGTTCAGATAATGTAACAAAGGGCGCGGAGAGAGCGCCTAACAGAAGCTTGTTTTATGCAATGGGATATACAAAGGAAGAGCTTGAGCGTCCTCTTATCGGCGTTGTAAGCGCTCACAGCGAGATAGTTCCGGGACATTTCCATCTTGACAAGATCGCGGACGCGGTCAAGGCAGGAGTAAGAATGGCGGGCGGTACTCCCATACTTATTCCCGCAATAGGAGTATGTGATGGAATTGCCATGGGACACATAGGAATGAAATATTCACTTGCAAGCCGCGAGCTTATATGCGATAGCGTTGAAACAATGACGATGGCGCATCAGCTTGACGGACTTGTTCTTATTCCGAACTGTGACAAAATAGTTCCCGGAATGGTAATGGCGGCTGTCAGAATGAATGTTCCCGC
>JAGCJD010000210.1 GCA_017648425.1 Clostridia bacterium
GAGGATTCCTCGCCTGAAACATACAAAATCGATTTGCTTTTTCCAAGACAGTCGCATATTTGAAGCAACAGCGTGGATTTTCCTACTCCGGGCTCACCTGAAAGAAGAACGACCGACCCTGTTACAAGTCCTCCGCCAAGCACTCTGTCAAGCTCTCCGATACCCGTGCTTGAGCGTATATATTCCAGTGTTTTAAGCTCAGAAAAGCGAGATGCCGTATTGTTTCCCGAATTTATTACAGATGTTCTTCTAGCCGTGTTTTCCAAAGCTGACGGTTGCTTTTCGACCACATCTTCAACAAAAGTGTTCCATGCGGAGCACCTGGGACATCTTCCAAGCCACTTTGGACTTTCATATTCACATTCGGAGCATATATATACGCTTTTTATACCTTTCATGCTGTTCCTCTCATGTAATTATTTTTACAATTACATTATACAACATTATTTGCGTAAAATCAAGTGCCTTCATAGGTATTTTGTAAATATTGAGATATAGCAGTATATAGTACCATGCAAAGTCTTGATCTGTATTCGGGCGTGTTGAGCGCCTTGCACTCCTCTGCGTTTGAAAGAAATCCGCACTCCACAAGGATAGCAGGGAGGGTTATTTTTTTTAGCAGGTATATATTGCCCTCCGATGGTTTTATCTTTCTTTTGTTGTTTGGCTGTAAATTCTGCGAAACAAGTGTTTGCACGGCTTCGGCTAAGGTTGAAGAGCTTGGAGAGTTTTCTGAATAATAGACTTGAAGACCGCTGTATTTTGATTGAGAAAACGAGTTCATATGAATGCTTACAAATACTGCGTTTTCATATTCCTCAGCAATTGCAATGCGAGCAGAGGCGTCCTGTATTTTCTTGTGCCCTTGGTAGTCGGAATTTCTGTCGTATAACAGAATATCCGTATCTCTTGTAAGTCGTGTTTTTACACCTTGCGATCTGAGTATCTCTTCAAGCTCCAATGCGATAGCAAGATTAAGATCCTTTTCAAGCGTTCCGTCAACGCCGATAGCACCTCCGTCCTCACCGCCGTGTCCCGCATCAATTATAACGGTCGGAGCATTCAAATTTTCGGTGCTTTCCGATTGGTTATCTTGTTGAGGAAATTTATCATTGTAGCGCTCGGAGGAAAGATAAGAAAAAAACAAGTCAAGTGATATAAAAATTATACAACAAGCAGAGAATAGAGCAATGAGCTTAAAATTTATTTTTTTGCGTAGCATAAACAGCTCCCAAACTTAAAATTACATATCTGCAATAAAGATAAAATGCCTTGACAAAAGTCCTATAAAATGCTATACTTTAAATTGAAAAATTATGACTGATATCGGAGAAACGCAATGAAAAAAATGCTTGTTATAGATGGAAACAGTATTCTTAACCGAGCGTATTACGGTATAAGACCGCTTACCAATAAAAACGGACTTTATACCCATGCGGTATATGGAATGATAAATATAATCTGGCGTCATGTAGAGAGCATAAAGCCTGATTTTTGTGTTGTTGCATTTGACCTTAAAGCTCCCACTTTCAGACACAAAATGTATTCGGAATATAAGGCCAATCGTAAGGGAATGCCCGAAGAGCTTGCCGTTCAGCTTCCGTATGCAAAAAAATGTATGACAGCACTTGGATTTAAGGTGATAACCAAGGAGGGCTACGAGGCAGACGATATTTTGGGAACGGTTGCAAAGAATGCGGGAGCTGAGGGAATACACTCGTATATCCTCACTGGTGACAGGGACTCTCTCCAACTTATCGACCAAAATGTTTCTGTATTGCTTGTAAAAACAAAGGAAACATTGGAATACACAAGAGAGGTTTTTTTTGAAACCTATGGTGTATATCCCGAGGTGTTTGTTGATGTTAAAGCGCTAATGGGTGATTCGTCCGATAATATACCCGGAGTTGCGGGAATTGGAGAAAAAACTGCATTTAAGCTTATCTCCGATTTTGGAGATCTGGCAACCTTGTATGACGCATATCAAGACTCGGCTCTATCTGCGTCTGTCAAGCAAAAGCTTGAAAACGGCAAAGAGCTTGCAACGCTTTCGCAGGAGCTTGCGAGAATAGATATTAGCGTACCGCTTGAAGAAAGCATTGACGATTGCGTTTTCACAGGTGTGCGCAACGATGAGCTTTACGAGTTGTTTACAGAACTTGAATTTTTTGGATTTGTAAAAAAATTCGAGCTTGTACCCGTCAGAAAAAAAGACTGCGATAGCGTATCGGAATGCGAAGTGTCAAATACTGAGGACGAGAATATGTTTCCCGAAAACTCAAATGTTCTGCTTATTAACGGTGAACAGATAGAGGTGTTTGACGGCACGATCTGTAAAAGCATCAATATTTCTGATACGGAGGCTCTTATAGGAGCTTTGAATGGCAAGTCGGTTATCTGCCATGACTATAAAAGCTTGTATAAAGCGCTATACAAGCATGGAATAGGCGTTGGGAATTGCGGCTTTGACACAATGCTTGCCGCATATGTGTTGAATTCTGGCAGAGGGAAATATGACATAGATGCCTTGCTTTCTCAGTACTTCGGCGCGGAACAAAAGGAGCTTTCTGCTACATCTGTATTTGAGCTTTATAATGCGTTGAAAAGAGAGATAGCAGAGCGGGGGTGCGAAGGATTGCTCTTTGATATTGAAATACCTCTCGCTCGCGTTCTAGCCGATATGGAAATTGCGGGATTTAGAATAGATGTCAATGGTATTGAGAAATATGGAGAGGAGCTTGCCGAAACAGCAGAGGCATTAAAGCAAAGAATATACAGCATGGCAGGGGAGGAGTTTAATATAAATTCTCCCAAACAGCTTGGTGAAATACTCTTTGAAAAAATGGGATTGCCTAAATCAAAAAAAACAAAAACGGGATATTCCACTGATGCCGAAACACTGCAAAAGCTTGCATCTAAGTACGAAATAATCGAAGATATACTTGATTACAGACAGGTTACAAA
>JAGCJD010000211.1 GCA_017648425.1 Clostridia bacterium
CATAGATAACGGAGAGAGAAAAATTCTTTCCAATATTGTGGCCTCTCAAATAGAAACGCATAGACTTTACGGAGGAGTAGTTCCAGAAATTGCAAGTCGCGCTCATATTGAAGCGATAAGTAATATTACTTATGAGGCGCTTGATACAGCAGGCGTTCAATTGTCGAAAATCGGCTGTATTGCCGTTACCTCTCACCCGGGGTTGATAGGAGCGTTGCTTGTTGGAGTTAATTTTGCAAAGTCGCTCGCGTATGCAAATAATATTCCGCTCGTGTCTGTAAATCATGTAAAGGCGCATGTTGCGGCGGCATATCTTGAATATCAGCAGCTTGAGCCACCCTTTACAGCTCTGGTTGTTTCAGGAGGACACACCTCAATATACAGCGTTACCGATCATACGCACTTTTCTGAGATCGGTTCTACGCGTGACGATGCGGCAGGAGAGGCGTTTGACAAAATAGGAAGAGTTATAGGAATGCCTTATCCGGGCGGTGCGGCTATGGATAAGCTTGCTTACGAGGGAAAGGTGGGCGCAGTGAAATTGCCGTCCCCCTCAATTTCGGGCGATACATTAGATTTTTCGTTCAGCGGTTTAAAAACAGCGGCTCTTAACTATATAAACGGAGAGCGTCAAAAGGGAAATGAGCCCGACCACGCGGATCTTACCGCGTCATATACTGCTGTAATAGTTGATGCAATAGTAAATAAAATGGGAAAGGCTATTGACTGTACGGGTACAAAAACACTCGTACTTGCGGGTGGCGTTGCAGCAAACTCTCATATCAGGAATGCTCTGGATGCGCTTTGTAAGAGAAAAAATGTTGAGTTTTGCAGACCAAGCCTGTCACTCTGCTCCGACAATGCGGCAATGGTAGCAATGGCAGGATATTTTGAATATGCTGCTGGTAATTTTTCCAATACCTCATTGAACGCATCTGCGCTTGATGGAGATATTTAAATTTAAGGAGTAACAAATGAACAACAATAGAGAATATGATATTGAGGATATTCTCAATGAAGAAAATATAGAAAAAATAATAAGCAAAAACAGCTTTCGCCCCGATGTATCTCCCGCGGTAATAAAAAGATTGCCCAGATATTTCAGATATTTAAGAGAGATAATCAGAATGGGCAAGACACGCGTAAGCTCGGCAGAGCTTTCCAGAATGATGAATGTCACTGCCTCACAGATAAGACAGGATCTTAACTGCTTTGGTGGCTTTGGTCAGCAGGGATACGGATATAATGTCAATTATCTTTACACAAAGATATGTGAGATACTTGGAGTAGGATGCGGATTTCGCGCCGCAGTTATAGGCGCGGGAAATTTAGGCAAAGCGCTTGTTCGTAGCACCATGTTTGAAAAGCGCGGTGTAGATGTCGTTGCAATGTTTGATGTATCAAACGATGTTATTGGCAAAAAAATTGGAGATGCAAAGGTTTATTCAATGGATCTCCTTGAAGAAAAGCTTGAAAAATATTCTGTTGATATAGCAATACTTACGCTTACTAAGGAGTGCGCAACCGAGGTTTCGGAGAGGTTACTCAAAACGGGAATTCAAGGAATATGGAATTTTACGGGTAAGGAAATAAAAACGACCGAGAATGTTGTCGTTGAGAATGTACATATTGGTGATTCGCTTATGATACTCTGCTACGAGGTAGCGCAAAAAATGTATCGAAATGACGGTGAAAAATAATGGGAAGACCGCAAAAGCTTTATATAAATTATGGTGAATTAACAAAAAAGAATATTGAAGGCGCTATCAATGCAGACGATATTGATCTTATGCTCCTTGGCGCAATAATGCTTGTGTCGGATGCAGATGGATATGTTGATATATCCGCTGTGGAACAGATTGAACGCTTTGATAAAACGGAAATCACAGCTTCACTTAAATTTTGGAGAGGCGCGGGTATAATAAGCGCGACCAAGCAGACGACCGCAAATGTTGAGGAAAATGAGGAGCGCGCGTCAGCGGCTACTACTGTCAAAAGGACTGTAATTGCGCATACCTCGGTGGAGGATTACACTAACGAGGAGCTTACCAATGTCATTGAAAACCGTGTTGGCGCGGATTTTATTGACGAAGCGCAGAATGTTATGGGTAAGATGTTCAACAAGGCAGAAATATCAAAGCTTGTTGGCATAGTAGATCAGCTTGGGTTTGAGCAGGAGGCTGTGCTTGCCATACTAGCGTATGTTGTCCGTATAGGCAAAAAAAGCGTTTCTTACGCTGAAAAGATAGCAATTTCATTCCATGACGAGGACATTTTCACAGCGCAGGCTGTTCACGCAGAAATCGATAGATTGGAAAAGAGAAACACTGCGATTGAAAAGATAAAAAAGCTTTACGGCTTTGGCGGCAGAGCCCTGTCCACCTCTGAAAAAAAGATATTTGCGTCTTGGACTGAGGAATACGGATTTGATCTTGAAATAATAACAAAGGCTTATGAAATAACAGTTGACAACAAATTCGAGGCTATTCCAAAATACACGGATAGAATATTGAGAACATGGTACGAAAACGGGCTTAAAACTATACCAGAGATAGATGTGTTTTTAGAGGCTGAAAAGAAAAAAAGAGCAGAGAACTCGCACAAAAATCAATCAAGAGGCTCATCGCGCTCATATGTGCCTGCCGTTGTGGCAAGCTCAGAGGAAAAAAACCTTGAAATCGAGGAATGGTTTGAGGCTAAGCTTAACAAGCATTTCGGTAACTGAAAATTGAAAGGTGATTAACACAAATGGGATATAACGCTGATAATTACATAAAGGTAAGGAACAAGTTGATTTTGAAAGACCAGAAACAGTAGTTAATAAACCAATAAATCATAAGGGTGATATTGCTAATTATGATAGTGGTGTTTATGATATGTTTTCACAAACATTATTAGATAAAGCAGAGGCAGAAAGACAGGCTATTAAAGAACAGAAAAAGATTTCTGCGGATAATCAGTTAATTGGTGAAATAGATACAGGCTTAAATACTTTAAGAACTTATGTTATTCAAGATACTAGTGCTTTGAATTATTTGACAAAAATATTTAAGGAATTAGATGATAGTATAAGTGATGTGTATCAGGTAGAACAAAAAACACGCTTAACAACAGAATTGGAAGAAATTGAAGAATATTA
>JAGCJD010000212.1 GCA_017648425.1 Clostridia bacterium
AGCGGCACTACCGTTGAGGAGGTAAACAAGCTCCTCAAACAATTTGAGCAAACGAGAAAGCTCATGAAACAATTTTCAAACCCCAAGCAATTTTCAAGGTTTGGAAAAAGAAAAATGCAAATTCCGTTCAATTAACCAAAAATTCGGTTAAACGGTTTTTATAAAAAATATTTAATTTTTGGAGGAAACAAAAAATGGCAGTTAAAATGAGACTTAGAAGAATGGGTGCTAAGAAGGCTCCTACTTACCGTGTTATCGTAGCAGACAGCCGTTCTCCCAGAGACGGTCGCTTTATCGATGAGATCGGTCACTTTGATCCCCGCAGCAACGAGCTCGTTATCAACGAGGAAAAGGCTAAGAAGTGGATCGCTAACGGCGCACAGCCCACTGATACCGTAAAAGCTCTGCTCAAGAAGTCAAACATAGTTGACTGATTGGTACAGGTGATTGCTGATGACCGATTTGAAGCAAACCTTGATAGACATCGCCAAGGCTATTGTCGATCATCCCGAAGATGTCAATGTGCTCGAAACCGCTGAGGATAACAAGGTAACTCTTGTTCTCAATGTTGCGGAGGGTGACATGGGCATGGTTATCGGAAAAGGCGGTAAGATCGCTAAGGCGATCCGTACCGTTATGAGAGCAGCAGCCTCTGCCGACGGCAAAGAAGTAAGCGTTGTTATCAGATAACATTTTTATAAAACAGAGCCGTGATTATGGTGACTATACACCAAAGCGGCTCTGTTTTATTAGGAGAAAAGCATGGAAAGCTTAAAAAATGAATTGACACGGATATGTAATACGCTTTTAATCTCAACCGATCCCCTTTTGAAAATCTTAACAGGTTCAAGAGATAAAGAGCTGAGGACATTAAAATCGGAATATTATTCCTTTACCCCAGAGCTACTGACAGCAATAAGCCGTATAGACGAGCTTACGCTCGTATCTACGAACAAGATACAAACACTTGACGGACAAAACAGATTTGATGATGCCGCTTCATGGGGGCATATGTTTGAATGCTGTATAGAGCTACGAGCTTATATTGAGACATTTATGGCGCAAGCCGAAGTGGCTCTTGCGAGCGGAAATGACAGCATTCGTCAAGACCTTGCATTGGAGCTTGACAGACTTCAAAGAAAAATTGCGTATTTTAAAAACAATTTGTAAAAAAATATAATTTGCTCGTTTTTCGGAAAAAATAAAGGTTGACAAACTATTTTTTTGAGCGTATAATTTAGTTTGTAAGCTCTTATTTTTTATGAAAAGGAGGTGCCGTCATGCATGATATTCTTGATGAATTGTTAGAACAAAAAAAGTACACCGAATTTATAACCTCTATAAATTCAATGAACGAGGTGGATATAGCCGAATATCTGATAACCGTTGACGATGCCGAGCTTTACAAGGTGTTCCGAATGTTAAAAAAGGACATGGCATCAGATGTGTTTGCCGAGCTTGATACGGAAATCCAGGAAAAGATAATTGAGTCCATGAAGGACACTGAGGTGTCCCGATTTATTGACACTTTGGCTATTGACGATACGGTAGATATGCTCGAAGAACTTCCCGCAAGCGTTGTAAGCAGAATACTCAAAACGACCTCGCACGAAAGACGCAACGAGATAAACCGCTTTTTGCAATACGCCGATGGCTCTGCCGGAAGCGTAATGACCTCTGAGTTTATCAGCATAAACAGCTCTTTTACTGTTGCAAGGGCTGTTGCTTATATCAGGAAAACGGGTATCAACAAGGAAACCGTTTATGTCATTTATGTCACCGATAAATCCCGCAGGCTGTTGGGTATTATTGAGCTTAAAGATCTGCTGTTTGCAAATGATGATGATATTATCGAGAACCTTATGGACAGCGCAATAATAAGCGCCAGCACCACTGATGACAAGGAAACAGTTGCAAATCTTATTTCAAAATACGACCTTTTGGCGCTTCCTATCGTTGACAGCGAGCAAAGACTTGTGGGAATGGTTACTGTCGATGACGCTGTGGATGTAATTAATGACGCGGCAACCGAGGATATTGAAAAGATGGCGGCTATCGTTTCTACCGACAAGCCTTATTTGAAGGTCGGCGTGTTCCGCACATGGCTGACAAGAATTCCTTGGCTTCTCGTTCTTATGATTTCAGCTGCATTTACAGGCTCTATAATAACTCATTACGAAAATGCACTCGGTCAGGTAGTTATACTCACCGCATTCATTCCAATGCTCATGGGCTCGGGAGGAAATGCGGGCGGTCAGGCATCTGTTACCATAATAAGAAGTCTGTCACTCGGCGAGATACGAATGGGTAATATTTTCAGAATACTCTGGAAGGAATTCAGAGTTTCCCTTTTGTGCGGTGTGACCTTGGCTGTCGTGGCATTTGCAAAGGTAATTTTGATAGATAGAGCAAGTGTTGCTATCGCAATGGTCGTTTCCCTTTCGCTTATAGTAACGATAATAGTTGCAAAGCTCGCGGGCGCTTGTCTTCCTATCCTCGCAAAAAGAGTAAACCTTGACCCCGCTGTAATGGCGAGCCCGTTTATTACTACTATCGTTGATGCGGTATCACTCGTAATCTATTTTTCAATAGCGACAAAAATTTTAGGACTTTAACTTTAATAAATATATCACGGTCTGTACGACTTGACTTTAATTTCGTAAAGCATATCGTACAGACTGTTTGTTTTTTCGGTCATTGACACGGCGTTAAGCTCCTCCTCAAATCTTTTTCTCGCATTCAATGAGGTTTTTTTATACAGTGTCTTGTCATTCTTAAACCTTACGATGTACTCCGCCATTTTCTCATAATCTCCGCATCTTACCACAAAGCCGTTTTCTCCGTGTCTTATCATATACGGATTTCCCCCGTAATCGCTTACGACCGCGGGAAGTCCCAAGCTCATTCCCTCGGATAGAGCAAGAGATGAAGTCTCCGTTCCGACTGAACAATTTATGCTGAGGTCTGCTATATTCATAAGATGAGAAACATCTGTCACAAATCCGCAAAATATTATGCTTTCGCTTATTCCCAATGCATCGCGCTGCGCTTCAAGGCGCTGCCGTTGACTTCCGTCACCTATAAGCAACACCTTGATATTCTCCCCGCGTTGTATCAAAAGTCTGACTGCCTTAAAAAACCATTCGTGCCCCTTGCACTCTTCAAGTCTTGCGCAAAATGCAAGAACAAATGTGCTTTTGTCTATTCCGTTCTCTGCCCTTAGTCGCTGTTTTTGTTGCTCGGATATTTTTGAGAGTGGCTCAGCACCATTTATTATGACCGTTATTCTCTGCTCGTCAACACCAAGCGCTTTGAGATTTTCCTTTGCCGAATGGGCGACCGCTATAAATCTATCAGACAGCATATTATTTAAAAACCCCATAACTTTTTCTGATTTTTTTACAGAAAATACGCAGTGGCGCGTGCATATTTTTATGGGAACTCGGCACACTTTTGCAGCTATCCTTGCAGAAAGCGCACCGTGGCAATTGATTATATCGGGACGCTCTTTTTTGAAAAGCCTTACATATTTTGCAATCGCGCCGACTTCAAGCGAGCTGTCGCCCCTGCAATCAATCTCTATACAGCGCACGCCAATATCCAAAAGTCTTTGAGTAAGCATACTTCCCTTTGGCAGAGCAACTGCCGTTTGATATTTTTTTAGATCGGTATTTTTTAAACGATTTACAAGTAAAACCCCCGCTCCGCCAATATTCGTGTCGCTTATTATCTCAATTATTTTCATATGCTCTCCTCCATGTAGGATAAAGCTATTTTTCCCAAAATATAACAAAAAAATACGGCAGTTAACTGCCGTATTTTTTGCCGTACTTATATTTTCTTTTTAAGTCTTCCAACAACTCTACCGCAACAAACTATCTCGGAATATCCTCTGAGCAGAATATCTCCGTAATCCTCGTTAAGAGATATAAGTCTGTCGCCGCCAAACTGCTTAAAGTAACCGTTGCCGTCAAGCACGAATATTCCAAGCTCTCCGACCTCTACCGAATCGGTATCCTCAACCAGCACTATGTCACCGTCATGATATCTTGGCTCCATGCTGTTTCCGTTTATACGCAAAGCAAAATCAGCCATGCGTGTCTTTTCATTATCAAGAATTGAAATCTCGCTTGCCTGCGCGTCATCAAGGTAAACACCCGTTCCTGCGGAAACAGAAAGATCGTACAAAAGCACTGTGCGTTTGCCAAGACCTGCCGTGGACGGAGTAGCAAGTATCTTAGCCCTTTTAACGCTCGACTTCTTTTCGGTATCGGAAGCTTCTGCCTTGACATAGGCTCTTTCAGCCTCCTTAGAAGCAACCGTTCTTACAACATCCTTTGAATGGCTGTCAAGGCCTCGATAGACCTCAATAAATTCTATCTCCTCGTCAGTCAATGTATAATTATTGTCGTTTTCGGGCGTTCCGTTTACGATATAGTCAAGCGAACAGCCCAAAACATCGGCTATCGCCACTATGCTCGAAAGCTTAGGCGAATCACTTATCCCCGCCATTATTTTACTCAAAGTTCCGAGCGGTATTCCCGAAAGCTCGGCAAGCTTATCATTTGTTATTTTTTTCTCGCTTTTTATCTTTTTTATTCTTTCAATATAGTCCATAAGTCCCTCCAATTCCGTTCACGGAACTATTATACCATATTTATTTGCATTTGTAAAGAGGTTTTTATAAAAAAATTCCATTTTAGGCATTATATTTTTGGTATCAAGAATGTAAGCGCCTCGGCAATAAGCTTTGCGCTTCTCTGCGCCTCGGCAAGGCTGTTTCCGCTAGAACCAACCTCTATTAAAAGTGAATATTCGGAAAGCTCCTGATTATAGGTATTCCCCTTTAAAAATACGGGACGACAGATGCCCTCGCACCTATTGTTAAGCTCCTCTCTGAGTTTTAGTGCCAAGGAAAGATCGTCTTCCCACGCAGGGTGCTCATCGCCCGCCCAGTCGCTTCCGACCACGCACATTACCTGCGCCGCCGCTTCTCCCGCAAGCTCGGTGACAGGTCTTACTATCTCTCCGCTTGACTTTATGACTGAATCTCTGTGTATGTCGATAACCAGCCTTATGCTTGGATATTCCTCAATATATTTTTTTATCGTTTGCTCCGCTCTTGAATAGGAATCCTTGTATTGAACGCTGTCGTGAAGTATTTTACAATGTACCGTGGGTATCCCGTTTTGATTGAGTATATTGCTTATTGCTTCGCCCACGGCAACAACGCTTTTTCTTGCGTCACTCGTTCGTGCGTATTCCTTGCTGTCGTCACAGTATTTTGCGCCGTCCTCGCTATACGCTTCTGTTCCATGCGTATGTATTATAAGCACGAGAGGCGAGCTGCTTTGGGCAAGCGGAACATATCCTTTATCGGCGCCAAGCTCTTTATTCAAAAGGTATTTGGTGTCGGGCGAATAACCTGTGGAATTATTTATGTATGTGTTTCCGTAAGAAGAAAGCGAAAGGTCCATTGGTATTATGGGTGTAAAACCTTCCGGAACTTGAGAATAGTCATAATAATACAAGCCCTCTCCGTCAACCCCCGCAGGTATCTCCTGATCGTTCCCCTCTCCAATATTATTACCATTTCCGTTGTTCTGCTTATCGGCATCTGGCAGAGGGATAAATCCGCCGCCTGCGTCAGTTCTTATGTCGGATTTTGCAAAAAAGTCAATTCCCGAAAAGAAGCTTCCTATCTTGTCCGCTATATGTCTTACGCTCACCCCCTCTGAAAGTGGCGTATTATTACTGCTGACGCCAACGACAAGCAGTAAAAGCACGGCTACAATTGCGGTCAGCGTGGTCGCGATATATAGCATATACCATTTTTTAAGTCTTGAATTTTTTCTTCTGCCAAAATAACCGTAGGACGAAAAATCGGATACTCGTCCGTTTTCAAGTTTTGGATCGTCTTTTCTTGCTTTAAGCATTTCTTTTTCTTTTTTCATATTTCCTCCTAAAAATACTCGGGATATAACAGTATATTCGGAGGTGGTAAGGAATATTACACCCCAAGCGCTTTGTTTATTGCCTCCGAAATTACATCGGACGCTTTTTCAACGATAATATCGCACTCCTTTGGACTTACAAAAAGATGCTTTTGCTCATTTATCATGCTTTCATACTCACTCTCGTCCAAAAGGGCGTTATGTCTTTTTATAGCGTCATATACGATAGCGCAAGATGACACCACGGTGGGCGCCCCTATTGAAACAACAGGAACGCCAAGGCTATCCTTGGATATGGAATATTGTCTGTTTCCTATTCCAGCTCCCGGTGAAATTCCGCCATCGGATATTTGAATGGTCGCGCCCAAGCGTTCGTACTCTCTCGCCGAAAGCGAATCTACTGCTATTACTATATCGGGAGATATCTGTTCAACTATTCCCTTAACTATTTCAAGACTTCGCACACCCGTTTCCCCTAAAACTCCACAACTGACAGAACTGACGGAACAAAGTCCGTTTGCCAGAAGGACAGTCGGTTCTATAAGCTTTATATGCCTTGTGACATTTATTTTTTTTGCGGTGAGAGGCCCTATTGAATCGGCAGTCAGCCGATCGTTACCAAGCCCTACCACAAGAGCCGAACGCGCGCCATTAATAAGCGTCCTCAGCTCCTTTGAAATTTTATCCGAGGCGTTTTTTATGTCTGCGCTCTCCATTTCCCAGAGCTTGGGGGTGAACACAGTAATATTCGTCCCTTTCCTGCAATTGTAGTCTCGCGCCTCTTGCTCGTTGCTTATGCGTATTCTGCAAATTCTTATATTTCCAAGAGCTTCCTCCGAATATACTCCCGTATCCTGAGGTATCTTGCCTATAATTTTGTCAACAAACGCGTTTTCCATATGCAAATCTGTGCCGATAAATTTCTTCATTAATTCTCCTTATAATCAAAATATACAAGTTTATTCGTTTTTTTTGTGCAAAGCAACAAAAAGTAAAAAAGGTAACTTATTACCATTGATTTTATAATAAAAAAATGTTATAATATAATGAGTAAATTGCCATGTTATGGCTTATAGTTTCAAACCATGAGGAGGTTTCTTTAAAATGATGAAAAGAGTGATTGCTCTTGTCCTTTGTTTGCTCATGCTTATTCCCGCTTTTGCGAGCTGTGCAAAGAAGGACGAAAATGATAAAGGTGCTTACATAAACATGTACCTTTCCGATATCGTGTATGATCTTGATCCTGCACGCGCTTTCAATAACGAGGCGGCGCTTAAAGTTGTAAGCCTTGTTTTTGACAATCTTTTCGTGCTTGACGAGAATGGAAAGGTTAAAAAATCTCTTGCCGATTCTTATGTTATAAATGAGGACGACAATACAGAAGAATACGAAATGATAATTACCCTCAAAGAAACATCTTGGACCGATGGTACGCCTATCACCGCAAATGATGTTTACTACGCTTGGAGACGCTTGCTCGACCCCAACAACAACTTTGAGGCAGCTTCTCTGCTTTACGACATAAAGTATGCTCGTGAGGCTAAGGAGGGCGAGGGTGAGATATCCATTGATGATGTTTGCATGAGCGCTATAAACGAAACGCAGATACGCATTGAGTTTGACGGAAAGATCGACTACGATCAGTTCCTTTTGAAGCTCACAAGCTATGCACTTGCTCCCCTTCGCGAGGAAATCGTAAGTAAGACCGAGGACTGGGCTAAAAAGCCCGCTACCATCTGTTCTAGCGGTCCGTTCAAGCTAAGACAGGTATCATATGTTCCCGGTGAGGAAAAGCTTATTCTCGAAAGAAACATTTACTACTACCGTGATATAGCTAAGGACGACCTCGACAAGTCGGTAACTCCTTACAGAATAACCGTTGATTACTCCATGACCGATGAGGAGATCATGCAGGCGTACAACGATGGCAAGCTGTTCTTTGTTGGCGATATTCCTCTTTCAGTAAGATCGAACTATGCTGACACAGCAGAAATAAAGGACGCTCTCAGCACACACATTTATGTTCTTAACCAGAACGCTTTGATAAACGGTGATGCTTTGTTTGCAAACGCTAAGGTCAGAGAGGCTCTCTCTCTTGCTATTGACAGAACAGCTATCGCAGATGCAGTCGTATTTGCAAAAGCTGCTTCGGCTCTCGTTCCCTACGGTGTTTATGATACCAACTCCAAGAAGGATCTATTCAGAGAGGTTGGCGGAGATATTCTCGCTACAACCGCTGATATGACTGCCGCAAAGGCAGCTCTTGCAGAGTCTGGAATTACAGCTTCCAAGTATTCGTTCTCTATCTCCGTTCCCGCATACGATGAGGTACATATAGCTATCGCAGAAATGGTATGCACGGCATGGAACGATTTGGGATTTAATGTTTCCGTTAAAAAGGTAAATGTCAAGGAAAATGAGGAAATTCTTAAAACCACGGGCGAGGTCAACGCAGATATCATGGACGACATATTCGCTCAGGACTTCCGCGCTGGCAAGTTTGAGGTGGCGGCTATTGATTATGTTTCATTCTCCGCTGACGCATTCACTGTTCTTGCTCCCTTTGCAAAGGGCTTTACAGGTGGCTCTACTACCAAGGAGGATAGCAGAGATTTCACAATTCCCAACCACATAAGCGGATACGCAAGCGATGAATACAATCAGCTTATCGAGGACGCTTTTGCCCAAAAGGATCTTGCTGTAAGAGCAGAAATTCTTCATGAGGCTGAGGAGCTTATCATGAAGGAGCTCCCGATAATCCCGATAATCTACAACCAGACAGCAACTCTCCAACATGACGACCTTTCAAAGGTAAAGTTCACATATTACGGAACATTCAACTTCACAAAGACAAAGCTCAAAGACTATGAGCTTTATATCCCTGTTGAGGATTAACAAAATACAAAAGGCGAGAAGCATTAAAGCTTCTCGCCTTTTTAGAGTTTTTATTTAACTGCAAAGACTTTTTTGTAAATATATTTTAATAAATATGATTTTTTAAAAAATCACTTGAAATATATCGAAATGTGTGTTATAATACTAAGGATATATTAAACGCATTGATGAAGTTCGCTGCTCTATGCTTTTTTGCTCCAGAGAAGACCGCCTTGGCTGGAAGCGGTCGCAAAATTTTAGAGTCTGCATTTCGCTTCGGAGCGTGCCTTGTGAACACATTTTATGTCGGTAGCATGGCGCGGGAGAGCCCGTTACAGCTTTTAAAAGTGTATCTGCCACGAGCAGATAAATTTAGGTGGTACCACGGAGTATATTTTACCTCGTCCTATTTCGGACGAGGTTATTTTTTATTTTAAAATCAATAATGAAAGGTATAGAAAAATGAAAGCAAAATTGCAAATGATTAAGGAAAATGCGCTGTCTGCCATTCATGCCGACAATGCAGATCTTGAACAGATCCGTATCCAATATCTTGGTAAAAAGGGTGAGCTGACGGGAGTTCTCCGCGGCATGGGTGCTCTTACCCCCGAGGAACGCCCTATAATAGGTCAGCTTGCAAACGAGGTCCGCGAGGAAATTGAAAAGGCTCTTGGAGCTAAGGCAGAGGCGGAAAAGAACGCTATGCTTGAAAAGCGCCTTGTAGAGGAAAAAATTGATGTCACTCTCCCCTCTGTTGCCGCTAAGATGGGTAAGCTTCACCCTCTGACGCAGGTACAGCGCACTATTGAGGACATATTCATAGGAATGGGCTTTTCTATCGCCGAGGGACCTGAGGTAGAGTACGACTACTATAACTTCCAGGCACTCAACATTCCCGAAAATCACCCTGCAAGAGATACGCAGGACACCTTCTATATTACCGAAAACATTTTGCTCCGCTCACAGACCTCGTCCGTTCAGGCGAGAGTTATGGAGCAGCAGAAGCCGCCTATAAGAATAATCTCTCCCGGTCGCGTTTACCGCTCTGACGCAGTAGATGCAACGCACTCACCTCTTTTCCATCAGGTCGAGGGACTTGTTGTTGATAAGGGCATTACCATGGGAGATCTTAAGGGTATGCTTGAAACCTTTGCAAAGACACTTTTCGGCAACGATACCCTGCTCCGCTTCCGTCCCCACCACTTCCCGTTTACCGAGCCCTCTGCTGAGGTAGATGTTTCCTGCTTTGTATGCGGTGGTAAGGGCTGTCGCGTTTGTAAGAACGAGGGCTGGATAGAAATTCTCGGCGCGGGTATGGTACACCCGTTCGTACTTGAAAATTGCGGTATCGACCCCAAGGTTTACAGCGGATTTGCGTTTGGTATGGGTGTTGAAAGAATTGCGATGAAATATTACGGAATTGACGATATGCGACATCTTTACGAAAACGATGTTCGTTTTCTTAAACAGTTCTGATTATAAGAAAGGAATGGTCATACAATGAATTTATCTAAAAATTGGCTGGCGGATTTTGTTGATGTAAGCGATATTTCCGCCAAGGATTACTGCGACAGAATGACAGATACAGGTTCAAAGGTAGAGTGCTTTGAGGAGCTTGCTGCCGATATTGAAAATGTCATCGTTGCAAGAATAATAAAGATCACACCTCACGAGAACAGCGACCATTTGCAGATCTGTCAGGTCGATATTGGCAAGGAGGTCGTTCAGATAGTTACAGGAGCGCAGAATGTCTTTGAAGGCGCTATCGTCCCCGCGGCAATTCCCGTAGCAAAGCTTCCCGGTGATATTACTATCAAGGCGGGCAAGCTCCGTGGAGTTGATTCCAACTGTATGCTCTGCTCTATGGGCGAGCTTGGTCTTAACGAGCATGATATGCCAGGTAAAGAGCCCAACGGCATTCTTATTCTTGATGAGGATTTTGCTGACAAGATAGGAATGGATATTTGTGAAGCGCTTATGCTTCGCGACACGGTCGTTGAGTTTGAAATAACCTCTAACCGTCCCGACTGTCTGTCCGTTATCGGTCTTGCAAGAGAAAGCGCTGTTTCGTTTGGCAAAGAGCTTAAACTCCACACACCCAGCGTTAAATGCGTTCAGGACGGCGATAAAATCGAAAATTATCTTTCCGTTAAGATAGATGCTCCCGACCTCTGCCAGAGATACATGGCAAGAGTTGTAAAGAATGTAAAGATAGCTCCCTCACCTCTTTGGCTGAGAATGCGCCTTCGCGCAAGCGGAGTTCGTCCGATAAACAACATAGTTGATATTACGAACTATGTAATGCTTGAATACGGTCAGCCCATGCACGCATTCGATTATTCCTGCCTTGACGGCTCTTCAATAATCGTTCGCCGCGCATCTGACAATGAAAAATTCATTTCCCTTGACGATCAGGCGCATGAGCTTGATTCCTCTATGCTCGTTATCGCCGATAAGGAAAAGGCTGTTGCACTCGCGGGCGTTATGGGTGGAGCTAACAGCGAGATCAAGGACAACACTGCTACCGTTGTATTTGAGTCTGCTTGCTTCCTCGGCACTTCCGTCCGCGTTACCGCAAAGAAGAACGGCATGAGGACCGAAAGCTCTGCAAGATACGAAAAGGGACTTGATCCCGAAAACTGCTATGGTGGTCTTGAACGCGCATGCGAGCTTATCGAGCTCCTTGGAGCGGGTGAGGTCGTAAACGGAATTATTGATGTTTACCCCGAGAAAAAGGCTCCCGTGCAGCTTGATTTTGATCCGTGCGTTATCAACGCATTCCTCGGAACTGATATTTCCGAAAATCAGATGATAGATATTCTTACCACACTTGACTGCAAGGTAGAAAACGGAAAGATTACCGTTCCCTCGTTCAGATCCGATCTCGGCTGTATGAATGATATTGCAGAAGAGATTGCAAGAATTTACGGCTACAACAATATAGTCTCCACAAGAATTAAGGCAGAAACCACACAGGGCGGACGCACTCCCAAACAGAAATTCGAGCTTAGCGTTGAGAATGCTATGTGCGGAATGGGACTTGATCAGATACAGACATTCTCATTTATCAGCCCTAAGTATTACGACAAGATCAGATTGCCCGAGAATTCCTCTCTCCGCAACTCTGTTGTAATATCCAATCCTCTCGGTGAGGATACAAGCGTAATGCGTACCACTGCCCTGCCCTCAATCCTTGAAGTCTTGGCTCGTAACTACAATTTCAAAAACGAAAATGTCGGTCTTTTTGAAATTGCTACCGTTTATATCCCCACGACACCCGACAAACTCCCCGAGGAAAACAAGGTGCTCTCGATCGGTATGTACGGCGACTGTGATTTCTATACGCTCAAAGGCGTTTGCGAAAATCTCCTTAAACTTGCTTCTATTGATAACTATTCTATCTCCTCGTGCAGTGATAACGCTTGCTTCCACCCAGGAAGATGCGCAAAGCTCTCTATTGGAGAAAAAATTGTTGGAACGCTTGGTGAAATACACCCGCTCGTTCTTGGAAATTATGATATAAACACTCCTGTTTATGCGGCAGAGATCGATTTTGACGCTATATTCAACAGCATGAAGGCAGAAAAGCAGTACAAGCCCCTGCCAAAATATCCCGCTACCACGCGTGATTTCTCGTTCGTATGTGACGAAGCGCTTGAAGTAGGCACTATCTTTGCCGAGGCAAAGAAGGCTGGTGGTAAGCTTGTTGAGGATGTCGCTCTGTTTGATATTTACAGAGGACCTCAGGTTGGAGAAAACAAAAAGTCCGTATCCATAAGAGTTACGCTCAGAGCCTCCGACAGAACGCTTACCGTTGAGGAAGCAGAAAAGACGGGATCAAAGATACTCAATGCTCTCCAAAACAGCCTGAGCATCACTCTCCGCGCATAAGTCGGTGAATTTATGGAAAAGCACAAAATTGAAAGAATAAACGAGCTCGCCCGCAAATCTAAGCTCGAGGAGCTTAGCCCAGAGGAAAAGGCGGAGCAAGCTGCCCTCAGGCAGGAATACATCATGGAAATAAGAGCGTCCTTCGGC
>JAGCJD010000014.1 GCA_017648425.1 Clostridia bacterium
CATTCCCTGAACCGAGCCGCCTATCCAGCCAAACTCACAGTTCTGTACGGTGAGGTCGCTGTTTGCAATTCCTCCTCCGATTCCATGAATTCCCGTGTACTTAATGCAAATGTTGTCAATGGTAACACCGTTAACATTTGTTCCAACACCGATAAGATTTTGATATATATTGAATTCAATAGACCAGAAACGATCCGCAGGGTTTTCTTCACTGTAAATGTAGAGGTTTTTCGTCCCATCTACATCGTGTTAAAAATGAAGGTCTGTGTGCAGATCCTTGTAGCCGTTGTTAAAGAGCTCTCCTGTCGTCCAGTTGTAAACATCGCCGTTTTCTCTGAATTCACGGATAGCCTTTATGGCGCAGGACTCTCCCTCGTTGAACACAAGCGTTCCCACATCTCCCCAGTTTTCCGAGCCCTCGTAGTACCAGATGTTTTCAACATCGCTCTTTTTCCACTTTGCAGAACCTGCTCCGTTTTCGGGCGAACCGTAAAACACGGGCTTTGCTCCCGTTCCGTAAGCTGTGTAGGTCACACCCTCCTGAGTTTCAAGCTTTCCTCTCCACAGTCCACCGCGCTCAAAGCAGACATAGCTTCCTGCGGGGAGCCTTTCATCGTTGACATTTTTGAATGTTTTCCATGCTGTTTCGGGTGAAGCTCCCGATGCGCTGTCGCTTCCGTTATTGGAAACATAATAAACAGTCGCTCCATTGGGTATCTCCATATTTTCGGTAGCGCGTATCTCTGCTATGCGGGCGTCTGTCCGGGCGCGAAGCTCTGCAATATCGGAAGCTGTCGCCATTTTCTTTTTGTCAATAGCCATATTTATATCCCCACTCTTATTTATAATTTATCGTTTTTTGTTGATCACAAGCGCGAAACGCTTGAATTTTTACAGTTCACCTATAAATAAGCATTTGTTATTTTTTGATCTGCCGTAAGTCCTCTCGGTTATGTATTCGGGAATATCAAGGGTGTATCTTGCGTCATCATGTGAAGATGGCGTATCAGATAACTCTATCTGACCAAACTTTCTGCCGTATTCCTCAACGAAAACATTTCCTTCAAGCGTTGGCATGCTGTCGCTACCATCGGCGTTATAGAGGTTAGATGTTATTTGAACAAGTCTGTCCTTGCCGTCAACTAATATGTTGTTCTTTATAAAATAATTCTTTGCGCGGTTGCCCGTTCTGCTGCAAAGTCCCTTTATGTGCGCTCCCCACGAGCGGTCAAGGGGCGGTCTCTGCTCACAAAATCCTCTTGACGCATACCACATATGGTTGCCCTCTATTTGGAGATTTTCCATTACGCTAGGATTGCTCGGCACACAACCGCTTACAAAATATTCGATAGAATAAACGCAATTTTCGATTATGTTGTTGAGATATAAAACATTCGTGTGATTAAAAACTCTTTCTCCTATTCCACCAATCTGGTGCGTTATACCCGCATCATATATCTGGTAGATGTAGTTGTTCTGAACGGTATAATTCTCACAACTACCATATATCTCAACGGCATTACCAAGCCTTGTCTGGTAATTGCGTCCTTGAATTGAGCTTGTATGACAAGTGCCGCCTATCCAACTAAATTCACAGTTCTGAACGGTAAGATTATTCACAGAACCTGCTCCGACACCGTGAATACCCGTGTACTTAATACAAAGGTTATCTATTGTAACATTGTCAGTACCGCTTTTAACTGCGACCAAAGTATATCCCGTGTTAAATTCAATCGATTTAAAACGATCGCCCGGATTTTCATAGCTATACAAATAAAGCTTTCCGTCAGTTTCAGTCTTATCGTGGTAGAAATGCAGATCCTGATCAAGGTCCTTATATCCGTTGTTGAACGGAAGATTGGTGGTATGATTATAAATATCGCCATTGGGCTCGTATCTCAAAATCGCCTTTATTGCGCAAGACTCGCCATCATTAAACACCAGCGTTCCAACATCAGCCCAATTTTCAGCTCCCTCATAATACCAGATGTTTTCAACATCACTTTGCTTCCACTTTGTAGGATCAGCTCCGTTTTCAAGCGAGCCGTAAAACACGGGCTTTGCTCCCGTACCGTAAGCCGTATAGGTTACTCCTGCCTTAGTAATAATCCTTCCTCTCCACAGTCCGCCTCTCTCAAAGCATACAAAGCTTCCAAAAGGCAGATCTTCTTCGGAAACCTTTTTAAGTGTTTTCCATGCCTCATTGGGCGAAGTTCCCGATGCACTGTCGTTTCCGTTATTGGAAACATAATAAACAGTCGCTCC
>JAGCJD010000213.1 GCA_017648425.1 Clostridia bacterium
CCCCTTTTTGCGTTTTTTGCAAATCCTATTGACTTTATTATACCATTTTGGTATAATGTAAATATCCCAATATGGGATATTAAATCAAAAGGAGAAACATTATGAAATTTTGCTCACATTGTGGAAAAGAACTCTTGGACGCTGCAGTTGTATGTCCATATTGCGGCTGCGATGTCGACCGCAACGCCGCGGTAAGAACACAAAACGATGACGCTCCAAACATGGGATACGCCGTTTTAGGCTTTTTCATTCCGATAGTTGGACTTATCCTATATTTGATTTGGAATGACAAAACACCTCTCAGGGCACGATCAGCAGGAAAAGGCGCGTTGTACGGCTTTTGCGTGGGAATAGTCCTTTCGATAGTATATGTTATTATCATTGGTTCAGTTATCGGCTCGATCTTTGATTCTTTTTCCGCCCCATATTATTACTGATAACTAAATAAGTCAAGACCACCGGCCGTGCCGGTGGCTTGCACAAGCCCCCTTAGGGCATGTCATAGGCTGAGCCTATAGGCTCGTCGAAAAGTCTGCCAACCGCACGACTTTCACAGGCATGCCCCTAAAGGGGCTTTAATTTATTTGCCCTCTTTTACCGGCTGACCCGTGAACGGGTCGACAAACTCTTTTATACTCAATTGTTCTTCTTCGTAATCTTGTTGCAATTGATTTCTTATGTACTGCTCAATAACTTTTTTATTGCGCCCTACTGTATCAACGTAATACCCCCTACACCAAAAATGTCTGTTTCCATATTTGTATTTCATATTGGCGTATTTCTCGAATATCATCAAACTACTTTTTCCTTTGAGATACCCCATTATTTGTGATACACTATACTTGGGCGGTATGGATACGAGCATATGGATATGATCTTTGCACGCTTCTGCTTCAAGTATTTCTACCCCTTTATATTCGCATAGCTTCCTCAACATTATTCCTATATCTGCTTTTATCTTTCCGTAGATTATTTGTCTACGATATTTTGGTGCAAATACAATATGGTACTTGCAATTCCATCTGGTATGTGCTAAACTATCTGTGTCAAGTTTCATTACTTGATCCTCCTTTGATGTTTTTATTGTTTTGGTTGGCAGACCATCTTTATTATACATCAAAGGAGGTATTTTTTCTACGCATAGCTAAAGCTTTTTGGTGCCACCAGCACTGCTGGTGGTTGATAGGACAATAAAAAGCCGATACGGAAGCAACTCCATATCGGCTTTTGTTATTCACAAATACGCGTCAAACCTCTCTCGCATCAAAAACAGCGCAATCGTTACAAGCGTTCAAGGATATGATAAGCTCATCAGCAGATGTCTTATTACCAACGAACTCAACGCCGTCAACATGATCCAAGCGACAGGTAAACTTTCCGTCAAAAAAGCAGCTCTTTATCTTAACACCTCTGTGGTAATACGGCGCTTTTTCCGTGTATTCCACCTGAGTATGCGTAACTATTCTCCAATTAAGCGCATAAGCAAAGTAGCAATCCTCAATAGTAATATCGTCAACAGGACCCGACTCATACCAATAAGTCGTGTCACCTGTCATCATCAGCGATGTTCCGCGATTTTCAAATCTGCAACCCTTTATAACTATTTTGCCACTCGTCTGCATTCTCATAGTACCGCGGAAGCGTCTGAATACACAGTTTTCTATCAGCACATCAGCATTTGCGGAAAGATTTTCGATAACATCACCCTCACTTATCACTGAAAGAAGCTCAGGCTCAGCAACGCGCAAAACGCGTCTTCCGCTTTCAATATCCGTCTGCGCATCTGTAAGAGTAAACTCGGCAAGCTTCTCTCTCGTATGACCGCGATACACAGCTATGCGGTCACCTGCCAAAAACAGTTTAAGAGCAGATGTAAGACCTGCAAGACGGCTGTCGCTCATAATACCATCACTCAGCACCTCAGTCACCGCAACAAAATTTCCGTGAACATTGACAGTGTCGTCAAGCAATCCTTCCATAGTGCAGTTTTTAATTTCAACCTTGCCGTAGCAGTTGAACAAGTGTATGCCGTCCGCATTGTTTGCAACTATTCTGCCGTTGCCATCATAATTCGCGCAAATATCAAAACGGTCTATGAAAATATCCTTTGTGTGCATTCCGATAAATGCCAACGCGCTTCCATGAACTATCACTATATCAGAAAGCGTGATATTTTCACCGCCAACAGTTTGAATAGCAGTCTTATCGCGAGGCTCATGCGTAATAACGAGCTTGCGATCCTTGCGTCCTACCCAATCCGCAGGAAAGCTTCCGTGAAACAATATGTCCTCTCCGTCCTGTTCAACGAATATCTGTCGAATCGGCAAGGGCGGATTTTCATGCGGATATATCTCGTCACCGAACAGCGCCAGAATAATGGTATGTAATTGCTTGTCTGCGGGATCGTAAAGCCACAAAAGACAATCCTTTGCATTCATTCTGTTTTCCCAAGTTTCGCTCGTAGCAATAAGTCCCTTGTGCTCTGTATCAACACGACAAGAAAAGCCCTCGTCAAGCCTTACGCGCATAGTATTCTCCTCACAGGAAATAAGCGAAGCCTGAGTGTAAAACGGACGGTCGTAATCTAGTTTTAGGTTTTTTATGGTAACATTTTTGCAGTTGTCCAGCATAAACGGCTGAATGCGCCCGTGGAACATAAGCGTCGCTCCGCCAAAATCAAGCACCACATTTTCGAGATCGCACAGCAAAAACGCAATATCCATATATTCCCCCGCGCCTGTTGTGTGAGAGCGATACTCGGGGTTATATGAACGCACAGTGTCAGATAAATAGAAATCTATCCGCCCTACCTCTGCGCGGTAATATGTATTGCTTTCAAATTTTACTCCCTTTGTAAAAGTGACCTGCTTCATATTGCTTCTCCCATCACTCAATTATTTCAAGTAGTCCGCAATACATACGGGACCCATAGCAAGCAACGAATGTCCGTTCTTGTCCACTATGTTGCAGTGCCCCATGTTAGCGTATCCGTAATGCAGATAGCAGCCCGCAAGCGCTTCCTGCGACAGCTCAGTGTATATCAGCGCCGCATCACCCTCAAAGGCAATTCTCGCTATTCTCATGGTGGGATTTATTATCTCCTCCTCGGGCGTCTCGGTGATTGAAAATCCAAGCGGAGCGCCGTACGACATCAAGTTACTTGCATTTTCAAAATGAACTACAAGCACCGCTCTGAACGGAATGCATTCGTCCCATCGCATCTCCATAGAGCTAAGCTTTGGTGACAAAGCTCCGCCAAAACCGCAAAGGGCCGCCATGCTCAAAGCTCCCCTCAGACCTACATTTTCCTGAGAGTCTGCCGAAATATGTATAAGGTCGGAATAGCTTGAATCTATCGCCGCAACGGTGTCAAGATACGGAACATACTGACCAAGCGTCCTTTGCTTTTCACGCAACCTCTCCCAACGAAATCCAACATCGAGCGTCCTTGTGGGAATATTGTTTTTTGCTATCTGCACCTGCACAACAGGAAGCTTATCGTCCTTGCACTCACGGCGAAGACAGTCTATCATACGAGCCATGCGATAGTGTAGCTTTTCAATTCCGTCATCATAGCACTCGTTACATCCCTGATACCAGAACAGACCTCTCACCTTACCACCAACACGCTTAACTCTCCTTACCATTGCGTGGTAAAGATTGTCCTCCTTTGCGTCAGGATTCCACCTGAACATTCCCGAACCGCCAAGCGCGCAAGGAACAAGAGCCTGAGGCACACCGCCCGTAAGCTCGTAAAGCTTTCTCGCAAAGAATACTCCGGGGCCAATGCCGCGCTTTGCCACACCATGAGAAATAAACTCGGGCTGATCGGATTTCCAAGGCGAATTTATCTGATTATTTCTCCAGAACTCACGCTGACAATCGTCCACGGATATCCAAGGCTCGTGTAGCATATGGACTGCCGCACCCCACCTGTTGTCGGAATAATACGCGCGTATTGCAGGGTTGGGATCTTCGTCCTCACGCATATCCTTTTCCCTGAACCGTCCCGAGCCCTCCATGTTGGACTGACCGCCAAGCAACCATATATCGCCTACCCAAAGCGTAAGCTTAACGCTATCCTCATCATCGGAGAGAGTTACCTCGTAAGGACCTCCCGCAGGCATTCCGCAAAGAGTATAAGCGTCCTCGCCTATACGCTCCACAAGCCCGAGAGACGACACCAGCTCCCCCTTGCATTCAGCTCCAAAGGTACAAGCGCACATATTGTCATTGTCGCGTTGCAACAACGCATTGTCATTTAATCCGTATAATAGATTCATTTACTTCTCCATTTAAATTTTTATTTCATCATCGACTTAATATTTCCAAACACCAGCAAAATAGGATAATCTCTTATCGGAATGTGCGTAAATACTACCTTTCCGTCACCGCCGCTTGCGCAGACAGATGGCTCGAGCTCATAAACAGCGCCGTCCATAAGGTCGATTATATGTACCTCCTCGGGTAGTCCCATAGACTTTGCCGATACCGTGGACACAAAATCCGTTGTAAGTATATCCGTTCCCTTCCAATATGCAAGGGCGTAAACATTGTCGGGAAGTTCAAAGCCGTACATATAAGTGTCGCTTCTGTTGCTGAACGGAAACTCGTCATTTCCGCCGACAACGGGAGAATACTTAGCCTCAAAATATATTGGCAGATGAACATGCTTTTCTCTGCCGTCCATTACACTGCACAAAGTGCGGAACGCGCGGTAAGATTGCTTTTGATAGTATGTGCCCAGAGGAATTCCGTTCTCATCAAAGTTCTCGCCGAGAACTCCGAAAAATCCATAGAACTCCTCAGTCTTTGTTCCGCTGTCGCTCATTATATTTTCAAATATGTCAGCCGCGGTAAAATAAGAGGTGAACTCAACATCGTAAGCAAGGTCGCCCACAAGCTTGCGGAGCAAAAACTTTGCCTGCTTTCTTTCCGACCAATTTGCGCCGGGAAGCGCCCCATTTATACAGTAGCGGGAGTGAGTTCCCGTTTCTCCCTGAATTATCTGTATCTTATCAGAGAACAAGCGGATAGTCGCGCGAAGCGCCTCTGTAAACTTTTCAACACCGCTGTCGGGAACATACTTGTAGCGGTGATAAGAAATATAATCGATATAAGGCGCGAGTCCCGTTTTCAGCATATCGTAAACATAAGATATTTCAGTAAAGAAAGAGCCTGCGATTATTTTTGCATCGGGCTGCTTTTCGCGTATCGCCTTTGCTGTCATGATAGCGAACTCACCATATTCGGTAGCATTGACACCGTGACGCCAGCAGTGCTTTCCGTCAGGCTCGTTCCATATCTCAAAGTAGTCCACGCGCCCCTTAAAATGCTCAACGCACGCCGAAACATAGTTGCGCCATGCAACTCTCTCCTCCTCGGTCGCAATAGGAGGTCTGCCGATATCGCCGTATTTGTTGTCCGCCTCAGGCGTATAAAGTCCATTTCCGTAGCAAAGACACATCCACGGCTTCATGCTGCGTTTTATAAGGTTGTCAACTATTTCGTCAAGCCATGAAAAATCATACACTCCCTTTTGCTTTTCAGTCCTGCACCAGCCCGATTGAAGTCTTACCCACTTCATTCCGATATTGGCAAGCTCGTCATATAAGGGGGTAGGGTCATATAACGCCCTGTCCAGCTTTTCAAAGCCTATTCCAAGCTTCGAGCAAGAGCCTGCATCCGATTTTTTATATTTGAGCTCTCCAACTCTTTTAACTCCGTACATAAATCCTCCTGATTGTTCCGTTTCCGGTTTGTTTTTTAGATTAAATTTCACATAAAACTTGACATTGTCTATGTTTTTATGTATAATCATTATAGCATATCGCAAAGGATTTGAAAACCCTTAAAACTGCTTAAAAAGGTTTGAAATCCGATGCAGAAACGGTAAAGGAGCTATCATGCAGCTAGCAGAAATACAGCTTTGCGGATATTTCAACTCTGACATAAGCTTCCCGGGGCAAAAGATCACCCCCGAGCGTGAGGTCAAGTGGTACGAGATAGAATATGTGTTGTCAAACGGGGGCACATCTGTAATAAACCAAAAGGAATATCCTGTTGTTGAAAACCATATGATAATAGGAAAACCGGGAGATATGCGATATTCTCTGCTGTCCGCCCCATTCACCAAAATATTTTTAAAGCTCAGCGCAACGGGCGAGATGGCAGATATACTTGATGCCTTGCCCAGCGAATTTCCCCTTTTGCACGCCGAGCAAATAAAATCGCTCATGAACGAGATAGTCACCAATGTAAATTCTCCTCAAAGGGACACCCTCTATGCAGGCGGCAAGTTGCTTTTGCTCATTCATGCGCTGTCAAAGGACGCAAGCTTTGATAATCACCGCATCTCACCGTTCTATTCCCGTGTCCACTCCGCAAAAAAATTCATTGAGGCTCATTTTAATGAGCCCATAAAGACCGAGGACATCGCGCAAAGCATCTTTATCAGCGAATCTCATTTCAGATATTTGTTCAGGGAAATATACGGCATAATAGCGCACAGCTACCTCCTACCAGTCAGAATAGAGCACGCCAAAAAGCTGCTTTCCACTACCTCAATGTCGCACGAGGAAATAGGAATAGCCTGCCATCTCGGCACACAAAAGAACTTTATCACCGCATTTCATAAGGCAACAGGAACTACTCCGTCAAAATTCAAACGGGAGATGGCAGAAATACAAAGAAAATAATTACTATGATAATCCGTGACTGTTATTAAGTAAGCCGAGGTCTTTAAGATCTCGGCTTTTTTTACTTTTTACAAACAAGCTCGTTTTTGCACTCTCCCAAGGACAAAAACGATACTATATTATCCGTTGTGACCTGAGCTATGCTGGATAGAGCCTCCTCCGTAAGGAACGCCTGATGCGAGGTCACGATAACATTTGGCATAAACAAAAGCCTCGCCAGCTTTTCGTCATCAAGTATATGTCCTGAGTTGTCCTCAAAGAAAATATCGGATTCCTCCTCATATACATCAAGACAAACCGCGCCGATCTGTCGCGATCTTATACCGTCAAGGAGCGCATCTGTATCGATAAGAGCTCCTCTTGATGTGTTGATGATAACAACACCCTTTTTAAGGCTTTGTATAGTCGTTTCATTCAGCATATGGTAGGTGTCGCTCGTAAGCGGACAGTGAAATGAGATTATATCGCTTTTTGCAAAAAGCTCATCAAGCTCACAATAGGAAATATCCGAGTCTTTGAGCGGGAATTTGTCGTATGCAAGGACATTCATTCCAAATCCTCTGCATATGTTGATAAACGCCTGTCCAATGCGTCCCGTTCCTATAACACCCACCGTCTTTCCGTTAAGCTCAAAGCCAGTCATACCGTTAAGGCTGAAATTAAAATCACGAGTTCTTATATAAGCCTTGTGAATACGCCTTACCGAAGTAAGCAGCATAGCAATTGCGTGCTCTGCAACCGTGTGAGGAGAATATGCAGGAACATGAACAACGGTTATCTTTCCCTTTGCATACGAAAGGTCCACATTGTTGTAGCCCGCGCATCTCAGGGCTATCATCTTAACTCCCCTGCTTACAAGCCCATCAATAACAGCAGAATTTACAGTATCGTTAACAAAAACGCATACTCCGTCATATCCCGCGGCAAGATCCACCGTGTCCTCGTTGAGCTTGGACTCCAAAAATTTAAATTTTATATCTGCTTCCTTGCCAAAGCGTTCAAAGTTTGCAACATCATATGGCTTTGTATCAAAAAAAGCTATTTTTATCATAAAACATCTCCGCGTTTTTTATATTAATTGTTCTCCGAGAGCAGAGCTTTAATTCTCTTTTGTCAATATTTTTTCAGTATATCCGAAGAATAAAGCTCCGCGCTCAGTCGATCTTGTACTGCGTGCCTTGAGGAGTGTCAATAAGCGTAATACCCTTCGAAGCGAGCGTCTGTCTTATCTCGTCAGCAAGAGCATAGTTTTTCGCCTTTTTAGCCTCTGCTCTCTGTCTTATCATGTCCTCTATCTCAACTATAAACGGATCATTCGCCTTCTGCTCTGCCGCGACTTTCTCCGCCTCAAGCTCTTTCTTTGCGGCAACAACTATATCAAGTCCCAACACACGATCAAAATCCTCAATGAGAGCGAGCTTGGTAGCGGCGGTCGTATTCATCTTGAAGACATCATATATCGCCGTAACACCGAGAGAGGTGTTCATATCATTATCAAGAGCCGCCTTGAATTTTTCTCTGCCCGCATTAAAATCAGCCTCAACAACTTCTCCCTGTTCCTCTTTGAGAAGTCCCAGCGCGCGCGCTATTATCTTGTTGTAAGCAATAGCCGCGTTGTCAAGATTTTCATACGAGAACACAAGCGACTTGCGGTAGTGAGATTGCAAGCAGAAAAGTCTGTAAACAAGAGGATTGTATCCCTTTTCTTCAAGGAGAGATACAGTAAGGAATTCACCGCTCGATTTGCTCATTTTCCCCGAATTTGTGTTAAGGTGATGAACATGGAACCAATAATTACACCACTTGTGACCAACATAAGCCTCGCTCTGAGCTATCTCATTTGTGTGGTGAGGAAAGGCGTTGTCAATTCCACCGCAGTGAATATCAAGATACTCACCCAAATGCTTCATGCTTATACACGAGCATTCAATGTGCCAACCGGGGTAACCTATTCCCCAAGGGCTGTCCCATTTAAGCTCCTGATCGTCAAACTTTGACTTTGTGAACCAAAGCACAAAGTCCGCCTTGTTTCTTTTGTTTCCGTCCTCCTCAACACCCTCTCGTACTCCCACTTCAAGGTCGTCCTCCTTAAAGTCGTTAAAGATATAGTATTGATCGAGCTTAGAGGTGTCAAAATAAATGTTTCCACCCGCCTCATAAGCAAATCCCTTTTCCAAAAGAGATTTTATGACCATTATAAATTCATCAATGCAGGAAGTCGCAGGAGCTACTACATCAGGCGTTTTTATATTAAGCTTCTTGCAGTCCGCAAAGAACGCCTCGGTATAGAACTCCGCTATCTGCATAACAGACTTTTTCTCACGCTTTGCTCCTTTGAGCATCTTATCCTCACCCGTATCAGCATCGCTTGAAAGATGTCCGACATCGGTGATATTCATGACTCTCTTAACATCGTATCCGACATAACGGAGATATTTTTCGAGCACATCCTCCATAATATAACTGCGAAGATTTCCTATGTGCGCATAGTGATAAACCGTAGGTCCGCAGGTGTACATATTGACTTTTCCCTCAACAAACGGGACAAATTCCTCTCTTTTTCTGGTAGCAGAATTGTAAATCAGCATATACTGTTCTCCTTATCTTACTTTTTTTTCGTATTTTTTTGGTCGTATTTAAGACGCTCAAGCTGACATTCAAGCTCGGAGAGCTTGCTTTCAAGTCTGCGTATCTCCTGCGCCACAGGGTCTGGAATATGAACCTGGTCAAGGTCATCTACCCTAACGCCCTCTCTGCGAACTACCTTTGCGGGAATACCCACAGCAGTGCAATCATCGGGTATCTCGTCAAGCACGACCGCATTTGAAGCTATCTTTGTGTTGTTTCCTATTCTGAACGGACCAAGCACCTTAGCGCCCGAGCCGACAAGCACATTGTCGCCAAGCGTTGGGTGTCTTTTTCCAACATCCTTTCCCGTACCGCCAAGCGTAACTCCCTGATAAAGCGTACAGTTGTCGCCTATCTCCGCAGTCTCGCCTATAACCACGCCCATACCGTGGTCAATAACAAGCCCCTTACCTATCTTAGCGCCCGGGTGTATCTCAATACCGGTAAAAAATCTTGCCGTTTGGCTTATGGCTCTCGCCGCGAAATATTTTTCCTTTTTGTGAAGAACATGAGCAAGCCTGTGCGCCATAAGCGCGTGAACGCCTGGATAAAGAAGCAAAACCTCCATATCACTGCGCGCGGCAGGATCTCGCTCTCTTACCGCCTTAACATCGTCCATAACTGTCTTTTTCGCAATCTTAACGCCCTTTACAAAGTCACAAAGCTTATCGGTAGTAGCGGTATATCCCTTTTTAAACTGCTTTTTTACAGCGCTTGATTTTTGTGTGTTATTCATAAGATCCTCCTTTGAAAATCAAAATAGCCTCTGTGTCCCTTTTGAGGACACAGAGGCGACAAAACATCACGGTTCCACTCTGCTTGATGCTCGGC
>JAGCJD010000214.1 GCA_017648425.1 Clostridia bacterium
AAGGTCTTAATAGAAACTCCGTCTGCAACGAGAGCCTTGAACGCGCTGAAATCAAGAACCTTAAGTGCATCCAGTCCTGCTACATTACCTATAACGGTGAACACAAGTGCAACTGCATATCCTGCAAGTATTCCAAGAACGAAAGGAATGAGCTTTGCCATCCTTTTTCCGTAAACCGAGCAAGCAATAACCGTTGCAAGAGTTATGAGTCCGCAAAGAAGCGCTACGAACATATTTCCGCCTGCGGGAGCAGTTCCGAAATTTCCTACTGCGTCAGATGCAAGAGAAAGACCGATTATAGCAACTGTCGGACCAATAACAACTGCGGGCATAAGCTTGTTTATCCATGCAACGCCTACGAACTTAACTATAATAGATATAATTACATAAACAAGACCTGCAAGGATAGCTCCTATAATAAGTCCGAGATAGCCAAGCGCTACTGTGGAAGCGCCTGCAAACGCCGCCGCCATAGAACCAAGGAAAGCAAATGAAGATCCAAGGAATACGGGGCTTCTGAATTTTGTAAACAGCAAGTAAACTATTGTTCCTGCTCCTGCGCCCACAAGCGCTGCCGCAGGGGACATTCCGTAGCCTGTGATTACAGGAACAACGAGGGTTGCAGCCATTATTGCAAGAAGCTGCTGAAGTGCGAATACTAAAAGCTGGGGAAATTTGGGTTTGTCATTGATGTTGTAAACAAGTTTCATAAAATCCTCCTAAAAAATTTGTTACACACTAAATTAAGTATATCACAATTTGTCGATTTTGTAAATAGGAAAAAATATAAAAATTCTGTCAAACCTGCAAAAAATAAGTGCTCATTTTGGGTTATTCTGACATATTAAAGCATCTCTATATGCGTGTCATAATACTTTTCCTGAAATGCTATATATTCCATTACCTGCGCCTCGGTAAAATCCATGTTGGGCGGACACGCCACAAGCTTGTCCTCAACATCATTTTCTCTGTGCGATATGGCAATTATCCTCGCCGTGTATTCCTCAACGGGAGTGTCCACGCCTAAAAGGTAAACATCAAGCTCCTCGCCATCGCCGCCAATTACATTAGGTATATATCCGTAATTTATCTTGTATTCCAGCGTATAATTTTGCTTTTGGTGAACATACCCTATCGGACGGTCTATCTCAATGCGCACAACCCTTCCAAGATACGAGCGCACCTGCTTCTTTCTTTCTTCAAGCGTCATATATTCCTCCGAAACTTATAAATACCTCAACTTTTGAACGAGCTGCTCAAATGTTCCTCGCTCACCCGTCCACTTAAACTTATCCGAGGGAATAAGGCAATCTGTAACAAGATAGCAATCAAGCCCTGCGGCAGAAGCGCCCATCATGTCGTCAGATTCATCGTTGCCAACCATAAGACATTCCTCAGGTCTTACTCCCATACGCTCACATATAGAAAGATAATACTTTGGATTTGGCTTACAAAAGCTGTCAGTCGCGTAATCCGTGACAAGATCAAAATCCGCTCTACAAAGACCTATCCACGATAATCTCGATTCCTGCGCAACAGACGGAAAAATAGGATTGGTAGCAAGAATAACTCGTCTGCCATTTTTTCTTGCCGCCTCCACCGCTTCCCTCGCAAGAGGATTTTCGGTCGTTACTGCGCGTACATTATGAAATGACGCTGAGTAAAACGGATCGACCGCGGAAATATATTCATCAGAATTACCGCCTACGCATTCAACAAAGCTCTCCCAAAAGCGATCCTTGTTAGACTTCGCGCCATCGTTCATTATCATAGACTTAGTTCCGCCCCATACCGCATTGACTGCCTTGTCGGGCGAGATACCGAATGTCGCTAACACCTTGCATAGCTCACCGAAATATGCCTTTATAAAAGCATCGTAATCCATAGGAAGCAATGTTCCGTCAAGATCAAAAAATATAGCCTTATACATAAATACCTCCAAAAATGACAAAAAGGACAACGCAAGTTGTCCTTTTTAAATTGAGTCATGCTCACAGAAAGCCGAATAAAGGAGATATGAAATAAGAGTAAGACGAAACTCAAGTAATCAAATTGTAAACATGCTTGAAACTGTAAAGTTCAAGCCCTCGGTCTATTAGTATCGGTCAGCTAAACACATTACTGTGCGTACACCTCCGACCTATCAAACTTGTAGTCTGCAAGTGACCTTACCTAGTC
>JAGCJD010000215.1 GCA_017648425.1 Clostridia bacterium
ATAAACAAAAAAACGCTTTTTTAGTATAATTTTCTCTGTTTGGCTGATAATAATTGTGCAACCATTTATTTATTAAAGCAAGGAGAATTTATATATGAAAGCGACAGGAATAGTACGCCGCATCGATGACCTTGGACGCGTCGTTATCCCCAAGGAAATCAGAAGAACCATGCGAATCCGCGAGGGCGACCCTTTGGAAATATATACAGACCGTGAGGGCGAGGTAATATTTAAAAAATATTCACCCATTGGAGAGCTTTCCGTATTTGCTTCAAAATATGCGGAAACGCTTTACAAGACCTGCAATCTTTCCATAATTATAAGTGACAGAGATGCGGTAATTGCAAGCGCGGGAGTATCAAAAAAGGAATACTCCGACAAAAATCTTTCAAGAGAAGCGGAAAAAATAATTGAAAAGCGTGGCTTTTACAGCTGGTCCGAGGGCGCTGACAAGCTCCCCGTAATAGCCGATTCCGACAATCATTTTATTCGCTGTGCCATGCCGATCATAAGCGAGGGTGATGTTATTGGCTGTGTAGCGTCTGTTGCGGAGCAATCCGAGGAGCGCGCCATTAAAAGTTCATTCACTGAGGATGCAGAGGCAAAGCTGATACAAACTGCCGCAGGATTTCTCGGCAGACACACAGAGGCGTAAAGACACAACAAAAAGCAAGAGCCCCGATGGAATTTCCATCGGGGCTCTTTGCCTGAGGAGATTTAGAATATATCCTCTTCACCTGCATTGTTATCATTGGGACCTGATTCGGTAATTACATCCTTTGTTTCAAGGCTCATTATCTCAGCCTTGGGCTGCTCAAATTTCTTCATATTTCTTTTCTCCATTCTAATTACTTAATTGCCTTATCTGCGGCATATACATACGATGCAAACGCCTTAGCAAGCTCTACGCTGTTTTCGTTAGTGCTGTTATTGATAGTGCGTCTTGCATACTCATAACCGCTGTAAACGAGCTCTGCTCCGTATACCTTATCTCCGTTTTCGTCAACATAGTAAGGCTTAACAACGAGCTTTTCGTCCATATCCTTTGCAGCTACATCTGAAATATATCCGTAATAAGCTCCGCCCTCAAGTTTGAGCTCAACGCTTTCGGTAACACCGTTCATTGTGTACTCAACATACAGTGCCTTGCCGGAAATTTCCTCGCTTACATCATACTTGACACGATATGTGATAGCGCCCTCGTAAAGCAAGGTTGCGGACTTTGTGGTAAAGCCATTGGTTTCTGTCGTGTCAACGGAGAATATCTCCTCGCCCATAATGCTCTCGTCAAATGCAACAGCATCGAATCCCTCATTCATAAGAGCGTCTGTCTTATAATTGAAGTAGATCTGAGCGGCAGCACCGTAATTCATGAGTGCGTGACAAAGAGCCTTTGTTTCTTCACTTGTGCTATCCTTGCCTATCATGTTCTGAGCATAAATTCTTGGGCTGTATTCGATCATATCCGCATAAACGAGTGTTCCATCACTCAACTCAACATAGCATACTACAAACTGAGAATCTCCCATTTCCTTTGCAGCAATACCATCTGTATATCCGTAATAGTATCCATCACTATATCCGATAAGATCCTTTATCTGGATAGCCTTGCTCGGATCGCGTGTAAGTGCGTCCTCTGCGCTTGCAAATATCATCATGCGATATGCAACAATTCCGTCACCAACTACCGTGTACTTGTAACGAATCTGTATCATATCCTCATAAAGCAATGTAGCCGAGGTTGCGGTAATTGTAACTTCTTCAGCGTTTTCTATAACACCGAATGTTCCATTGCCGTTATCAGAAACGGTAAATCCGTCTGCACAGTAATCGGAAACATTGGTTGTAAATGTACCGCCAGTAATTGCAAAGTCGGTAGTATCACCGGACACCTCACCCTTTATCTGTGCGTTACCGGAAACTTTTACTTCCATGTTGTTATATGAGTCTTCACCCATTTTAATTGAATTAGACCCACCCTCTACAGTTCCGCCTGTAACGGTAAGAGCTCCAATTTCAAGCGAAGGAGAAGTAGAAGCAGAGGATATGTGTCCCCAAACACCTCTTTTAACACCGTAAATGCTACCGCCGGTTATCTCAAGATTTGATGTTCCGTGACCAGCACCATTGAGTGCTACATTTTCCATTCTCATACGGATCGCCGTATAAGTACTTGTGATCTCTCCGCCCTTGATATACATGTATGCGTCACCAAAGCTGTTTGCGCTGTTATCAAGCGTAATAGCCATATCAGTTCCGCCATTGTGTTTGTAAGAGCCACTCTCAACTGTAAGCTTTCCGCCACGGTTGAGTATTATCGTTGACTGAGCATTCCAAGCACGGTTGTTTGTAGCAACAAGTTCTACTGTTCCGTTCTTTATGGTGAATTCACCGTAGTTGTAAAACAGAATGAAGTTGCCGTTGGAATTATCAATCACATTTATAGTATGACCGTCAAGGTTGAGCGTAAGCTTAACGCCTGCGGGAATGTTGTAAACGCCATTTTGTGCATCTGCAATAGCGCTCTCAATAGCAACATCTGCAACAAGAACTATTACATCATTGTTCTCTGCTGCTGCAAATGCATCGCCAAGCGTTTCATATCCAGTACCATTAATTGTAGCAACTACATTTGAGGAAGATGTAACACCGAATGTTCCGTCACCGTTGTCGGAAACCTCAAATCCGTCTGCGCAGAAGTTAGAAACATCTGTTGTAAATGTACCGCCCGAAATAAAGTTTCTATTAAAATCTGCACCAATGCTATCGCGTACAGTTACATTTCCTGTAAACTCTCCACCTGAAATATCAATTTCAAGGGCAGTTTTTGTATTGTTACCAAAAACATATATAACATTGGAAGTACCGCTATTGCTTATATTACCACCAGTGATAGTCAGCTTTCCTGCTGATTCACCTGATCCGGAGTCCTGAACCTCAATTGTTCCTTTTATCTCTCCACCTTCAACTGTCAGGTTGACTGCCTTAGATGGGCTATCACCTCTCATGCGCATTGCGCTATAAGAATTGCAGATTATCGTACCGCCCTCTATAACGGTATTTACCTCTGCTGAAGCACCCCACATACTCGAATCAATAGCATACGGATAACCATAATTTGCAACTGTCGCTGAGCTGAGATTTTCAATTGTTCCGCTGAGCACTGTAAGGTTTCCTCGATTGGTTATGGTATTAGATGCACCGTCATGATAGCTTTGATTGGTATCGGTATAGCTTATCTTACCTCCGCCAAAGCTATCCATTATTGTAAGATCTCCGTCAACGAGGATCATCTCGTAATGATCGGTCTGTTTATATTCCTGACTGATAGTATTACCGTTAAGGTCAAGAGTCATCTTCTTGCCATACGGAATAGTCAAGGTGTTGGAAAGAACAACGTCTTCCAAAAGCTTGATCGTACCACCAATACGCACATTAGCAACAGCATCACTCAAATTTGAATACTCTGCTTCGCCTTGTTCTGTTTCAACGATTGCAACGCTCGGCACAAGCACATCTGCTCCTACCGAAAAAACACCCAAAAGCATGGATGCCACTATTAACACCGCCAAAACAGCAAGGCTCTGTCGTTTGCTTCTTACTGATTTCATACAAACTTCTCCTTGTTAAAAATTTTGTAAAAATGCAACACTGTCGCAGCACATATTGCATCGCACAAACAACAACACTCCATTTTATACAGCTACTATTATATCACATACATTACAAAAAGTCAAGAAAAAATCGTCCTTTTC
>JAGCJD010000216.1 GCA_017648425.1 Clostridia bacterium
GGATATCCTGATTACCTTCAATCCATACCCTTCAAGAAACGAAGTACGTTCCGCATCATACATTCTGCCTTGCTCAGTATAGTGTCCCGAACCGTCAAGTTCAATCACAATTTTTGCTTTGGCACAGTAGAAATCAACAATATATTGTCCAAGCACTTTTTGACGCAAAAAACGTACGGGATATGTACGCAAAAAATCATACCAAAGATGTTTTTCTTCTTTTGTCATATTTTTTCGCAGCATTTTTGCGGTTGGTACAATAGATTTATTATGTTTTCTCTGCATTACAATCCCTCCGTCACGCTTTGCGTGCCACCTCCCTTTACACAAGGGAGGCTTTTCTACCTCCCGGAAGGTGAGCAAAGAACTTTTGCCATGTCAATGTCAAAAGTGCCTTTGCGTTACTTATGTCATAGAATTATTATTTCGTAAAATTATTTTATTCGACTATCTGTTATAATGCCGTAAATATAAGCTCGCCCACGGAGATTGATTTCAGAAGGTTTGGAAGCATTCATTTCCAAAGCTTTCTCAAAATTTGTTTTTGAAATTCTCGTGTGAGAAGGTATGCTAACAACAATAATGTAATTATCTTTAACAACATATTTGATTTCTTTATTTGTTACCGTGTAAAACGCTTCTCCCTCGTACTTACAAATATTCGCCCACACTTTGTCAATGTTATTTGATTTCCATAAACTCATAATTCTTACCTCAATACTTGTTTTTGAAGAAAATTCCTCTTATAAGGCCGACCATTACACCGCCTATAAATAAACCTGCTCGTCTGCCGAGTTTACTATTTCTCTTTGCCATAATATGCCTCCATTAAACGATGTATTGAATTTCAATAGTTGACGAATTGCCACTTGGAGTAGTGTGCAATACAATATCACCCTCGTTCATAGATTGCCGCATTGCATTGCAAACCTGCGGCATTGCGCTTTTAAGCCCCAACTCCTTGTGAATATCACCCGATTTCAAAATGATAAAGTTCTTTCCTTCATCTTTTGCTGCTATTTTCAATTCAAGAATATGCTGCCGAATGTCATCTGTAGAGATCTTCTTCGCATTTTGCTCGGGAACTTGATTTTTTTCCTGCATCAGTATCGCCACCTGTTCCTCAAGCACTTGAATTCTTCCTAACAATTCAACTATAATCTTTTCGTAATTCATAGAATTTTCTCCAGTCTTTTGCATATTCTATTAGAATTCTATCATAAATTCTGAAGAATGTCAAGAGGCTTTTGAAAAATAATATATTTTTGCAGCAATAAATATCGGCCTGGGCATTTTATACCCAGACCAATAGATTTTTCATAAAATAACATTTGCAGTAATCTTAAAACTGTCCTTTAGGGTACGACCCTAAAATGTCTGTTCTTTTTTTTACTTATCAAAGCTCCTCGACAGAAACAACGCCCTCAAGCTTTGCAAGCTTTGTCATAAGCTCCTGATGAGAGGTCTTTCTCGATGTGTGAAGCGAAAATACGGCGCAGGGATTTTTTCCCTCCTTGGTGTTCTTAGTTATCTCAAGGTCAACTATGTACGAGCCGTTTTGCTTTATCGCGTCAACTATATTGCCAAGATTTCCACCCTCACTGTACTCAACATAAATATTTATCGTACGCGTGCGGGAGATTATTATGTATTCAAGCCTTGCAAGAACAAGCTCGGCAAGAATTACCACAATAGTAGTAATGACAGCGCCCTCGTAAAATCCCGCGCCACAGCAAAGTCCAACTATCGCCGCTGTCCAAAGACCTGCGGCGGTCGTAAGTCCCTTTACCTGTCTGCGCTTGGTAATGATTATAGTTCCCGCGCCGATAAAGCCTATTCCCGCAATTACCTGCGCGCCAAGCCTTGCCATATCCGTGTAAAGTCCAAGTTCAAGAACAAGATATTGGCTTGTTATAGTAGTCATTGCTGCGCCAAGACATATAAGTATATGTGTTCTGAACCCCGCAGGCCTGCGCTTGCGCTCACGCTCAAGTCCTATAATGCCTCCGCATATTACGGCAAGCAGTATTCTCACAGTAACATCTATCCAACTAAGAGATGCTCCTCTTAAAAAATTCAATCCCTCTAACATATTTGCACCTCCTTAAAGCTCTTCTATACTGCGTACCGCTTCAAGCTCAGCTATTGCAGTAAGCACCATGGTATGCGATTTTTTCTTTGGAAGTTGAAGTGAGAATATAGCGTTGGGGTACTGCGTTTCCGAATGCCTTGCCTTGGTTATCTCCACATCGAATATTCGCGTTCCCTGCCCCTTTATTTTCTCTATTATCAAAGAAAGATCGTCAAGATCCTCAAATTCCACATAAAGGTTTATGTTTCTGGAACGCGAAAGTATAAACACCTCTAAGCGTGAAAAGACAACGACAGTAAATATCATGCAAACACAGCAGATAACAGACGCGAGATAAAATCCCGCTCCTATGCAAAGGCCCATGCAGGCAGATGCCCAAAGTCCCGCTGCGGTAGTCATTCCCTTGACCTGCTGGCGTCCTGTTACTATAATAGTGCCCGCGCCCAAAAATCCTATTCCGTTTATGACCTGCGCACCAAATCTAGAAACATCTGAATTTACAATGGAATATCCGCCCTGTGGCAACCATACCTCTAATATCATACATTGCAAATATGTACCAAGCATCATAGTTATGGCAGAGCCAACGCAAACGAGCATATATGTTCTGAAACCTGCGGGACGATGCTTTCTTCCTCTGTCTATACCAATAATACCGCCGCACAAAACCGCAAGTCCAACTCTTGCAAAAAGATCCCAAATAGATAAATCGGGCATGCCTCTCTCCCCTTTCCTTTATATATATGTTATTCCAAAAATACATTATTTGCTAAAATAATATTAGTGTGTCGGAGCTCTCATCTCCGACACACTAATATTGATTTACAGTATTATACACTAAAAACAGACTTTTTGCAATACCTTTTTGTGATTTCTTTATATTTTATTGATTTTTCGTCAATTTTACCTTAAAAGAAAGCCTTTGACCGTCCCTCAAAACAAAAACCTCAACCTCGTCATCTGGAATATACTCTTGTATTTTCAGGGCAAGCGTCTGTGCATCTGGAACAAGCGTGTCGTTTATTTTAAAGATTATATCTCCAACTCTCAATTTGAGCGAAGCATCGCAGGTGTCGCTTAAAAAACCCCTTACCGCAACTCCCCATATATCTCCCTCATTGACCTGCTCACCAAGTATTCCGAGAGTTGGCGGAATATACGCAAGCGAGCTCAGCGCCTCTGCGGTAGGCGATTCTCCAAGCATCACGCTTTCCAAAACAGAGTAAACGCCGTCTATCGGCAGAGCAAAGCTTTGCAGACAATCCTCTCCCGCAGAAAGAACAACAGCCACCGCCTGACCGTATTCGTTAAAAACAGGAGCGCCCATCATGCACCTATCGTTTATTGCATCAAGCTGAATTGCCGTAAATACCCTGCGATATCCATCAAACCCAATGAGCTCAGGCGTCCTTCTCTCACATGAGATCTCACACGAAGCAAAGCTCGCACCGTATTTTCCCTCTCCCATGCTTCCAACAGCATATGCTCGTTCTCCCGCGCGTACCTCCTCGCCACTTGCTATGCTCACACAATCCACAGACATGGCTTCGCATTGTATAAGCGCAAGATTTACAGTAGCATCTCCCCCAATAATCTTGGCGGGATAAGCAACTCCGTTTGATAATACAACCTCAATTTGCTCGCTGTCCGAAATCGCCTCGTAAAGCGTAGCGATATATCCACCCAAAAATATTCCAAAGCCCGAATAATATCTGCTCTGCCCACCGCTGTAAGAGGCTACCGTTACCACAGAATTTTTACTTCTCGCGTATATCTCCTCTCCGCTCATGGCGACCAACGCAGAGGACGGCTGATTGTCTGTCGAGGTGTCCGATAAATCTGTGCTCTCCGTAAGAAGAACACTGTCCGCGATATCCCCATCATTATTTGAATAAAAGCTTCCCAAAAGCAGCGCTAAGCTCACAAAAAGGCAGACGCAAATCATAACGATATATCCCCTGCCCCTCGCAGCTCTTACCTCGGATTTTCCTCGACCTCTGCCGCTTCGCTCTCCATCGGTCTTTA
>JAGCJD010000217.1 GCA_017648425.1 Clostridia bacterium
CCGGATATCATACGATATTTTATGACGATATCTGAGGCAAGCCAGCTCGTTCTTCAATCGGGCGCTATGGCTAAGAACGGAGAGCTGTTCGTGCTTGATATGGGCAAGCCCGTTAAGATAGTTGAGCTTGCTGAAAACATGATAAGGCTCTCGGGATTTGAGCCTTATGTGGATATCGAGATCAAGGAGATAGGCTTGCGTCCAGGTGAAAAGCTTTACGAGGAGCTTTTGGTACATAGCGATGTTTTGGAAAAGACGAGCAACAGCTTGATATTCGTTGAAAAAGACGAGCCGTGGCCTATGGAGCAAACTAATGAGAAGCTTGAGGTGCTGAGGGCGGCGCTTGATACGGGCGATGACGACAAGGTCAGAAGCGCGCTTCATTACGCTGTTCCTACCTATAAAACGCCTGAGGAGATAAACGCTGAGGCGTCACAATCAAAGGAAATGAAACAAGCCGCTGTTTTATGACGGCAATATTAAAAGCAGAGCATTTGCCAATAGGCACAAGCTCTGCTTTTTTTTTGTTAAAGCGCTATTTCGTTATGCGGTAATCCGATCTTTTGGCATATATCAAGCTCTCTTGAATGACAGGTGAACAGTATGCACTGCGAGTTGTAGCACAGCTCGGAAAGCGCTGTAAGAACGCCTTGCGTTCTTGTGTCGTCTATCTGGCATAGCGCCTCGTCAAGAATAAGAGGGGGCAGCTCGTTCTCAAAGAGCCTTTGCATAAGGGCAATTCTCAGGCAGATATACGCTATATCTTTTGTCCCCCCGCTGAGGCGGTCTGCTGAGATCAAAAATCCGTCCTGATCCACCGACAAAGTAAGGTCCTTGGTCGTTTGCACCGAGGGGTGCTTGCCGTTGCTGAGAGCGCACATCATTTCTCCCGCCGCGCGGCTGAGGTATGGCGTTACATTTCCGCTCATGGCGGAGCTTGCGCCTTCAATGCTTTCCATTGCAAGTACCAAGGCTTCATAGTAATGCGTATCGCGCTCAAGCTTTTCGTTGAGCTTGCATATCTTATCGGCAAGCTCTACGGGTGAGGTGGATATTCTCGCGCGGAGCGCGATTATTGCCTCGCGCAGAACGCGTACCTTTTCTTCGGCGGAAATGCGCGCGTTTTTATAATATGCCGCCGCGCGCTCGGTTTTTGCTAAAAGCTCGGGAGTAGCCTGTTCGGCATCAATGGTCATGGAAGCCATAAGGCTTTGTCTGTCATAGCCTACAAGCTCTTTTTCAAGGTCGCTTATTCTACCTACAAGACTTTGCTTTTTCAAGGCGAGGTCTTTTCTTTTTTCGCAAATGCTCAATATATTCGCCGAATGCTTATCGGTAAGAGCGCGCAGTCCTTCCTCTGAGGTGTCGGTTACGCTTTCGTATATTTCAAGAAGCTCGACAAGGTGGTGCGCGCTGGCAGACGCGATCTCCTCAGCCTCGTCAAGACGCGCTTTTGCGCTTATTATCTCGTTTGAGGAAATTCGCTTTTGTCTGAGCGCTTCTGTGCAAGAGTTCAAGAACGCTTCAAGCTCGGAAAAGCTCTTTCCGTATTCCCGACAAGCCGCGTCTCTTTTTTTCTTTGCCTTAGCGCTGACAAAAACAAATGATATTCCTAGGGCAACGAGAACGCCTGCGGCTATTGCGAGTGGGAGCAATACAAGGGAAAGCGCCCCAAAAACAGCCGAAAGGCAGAGACAAGCGATTGCCGTTATTCTGCCCATACGAGCTTTTTTGTGTTGGCTGTTGATATAAGACATTATGGTGGAAGCTCCGCACTTCGCCTCTATCTCCTCGCCGATGCTTGCGAGCTGTTCGCTATCTTTATCTATGCTTGGCAGGGAATTATATTGGCTTTGCCTTGTCGAGAGCTTTTTTTGAGCCTCGCGGTAGGTAAAATATGCGTTTAAGAGCGTGGCGTTATCAGTCTCGTTTGGCAGTTTGCCTTGCTTTGAATATTCTTTGAGAAATTCCTGCGTCATGCTATTGGTTTGTTCAAGCTCTGCTTTTGCCTTGTCAAGTAATTCAAAGCGACGGAGCGTTTCTACTTGTCTGAGCTGACGGAGCAGTTCCTCGGAGCTTTCGCATGAGGCGATTATCTCGGAAAGACTTTTTTCACTGCGTTCGAGTTTTTCTGTGTTTTCTTGAAGTAAAAGATGGGCTTCGGTAATGCTTTTTTGCTTTTCGGAGAGCTTGTTTATCTCTATGTTGGTTTGGTATATAATACCGCCCTCTCCTCGGTTGAGCTTGTATTCCTTGCGCACCTCGTCGAGTTTTTTGATCACCTTTTGAACATCAATGCTTTCGTCTGAGCTTACAAGCATATTGTCAAGCGCGCTTGCCGCGCCTGCGCGACTTATTTCAGATGCTTTCATTTGCGCTATGCTGCAACTGCTTTCATACGCATCGATACCAATGCCCAAAAGCACCTCGCCAGGTTCTCCCTCGACAGGCTCGCCTGTTTCAAGGCATATCATGCTGAGGTAATCGTTTTTGGGATATGCGTCAGCGCGTCTTTCTATACGGTAAGACTTTCCGTTTGCTTCTATTTTCATGTTTCCCGAGGCGCGGCGAGTGCTCCAATTAAGGGCTCTGTCACGGTCGGCGCTTTTTGCTGTTCTGCGTGGAATTCCGTACAGCATGAATTTTATAAAGAGCATGACTGTGCTTTTTCCCGCTTCGTTATCTCCGAATACGATGTTTAAGCCGTTTTCAAGGCGAATGTTTTTGTCCTTTATGTTTCCGAATTCGATTATATTGAGTTCAAGTATTCTCACAATACACCTCCATCGGTAAAGTCCTTACCGTCTATGGCGGACAAGCCTATTTTAAGCGCCAAAAGGGCTGTTCTGCGTTCCTCGCGGTCGTCACTCATAAGCTTACCTTTAAGCGTACGGTAAAGCTCGCCTCGCAGTGTGATGTCTTTTTCAAGTCCCTCGGAGCTTGGCAGACAGAGTGTTGAGTTTATTATTTCGACAGAAATAACTTGCTCGTTATTTGCTTTCGATATGCTCGTAATATCTGGAAGAGTATCTTCGGTCAGAACGCCGACAAGCTCCAATCGTATTGCGGTACGGCAGTCCCTTGACATATCCTCTATTCTTGAAGCTACCGCTCTTTCTATTTCCCAACAGGACATTCCGGTTACGGACAGCTCCTCGGTAAGATAGCGGATATCGGAGGTTATGATGCGCTTTGCGCTTACAGCTCCCGTGTCGTCAATGCTTACTATAAGCACGCCACCGTCACCCTGCTCGTCAAAGCCTCTGCCCTCGGGAAATCCGCAATAGCGTATGTGCTCGGGAGTTTCGGGAACTTTGTGTATGTGTCCGAGCGCTGTGTAGATAAAGCCGTGGCGCAATATATCTGAGGTCAGCAGGGGAGCGTAGCGTGTTGCCACGCTATCGAGGTCTGCATGGGCGCACAATATAAGGTTGGGTTGGTTTTCTCTTTGCGCAACCTCTCCTTCAAGAGGACTTTTGGTCATGACACTACTCGTAAACGCGTACCCTGCGACTGTCGTTTTTAGTTCGGGAAAGTCGAAATATTGAAGCTCGGAGCTTGTGAAAACGAATGTGTTTTCGGGAAGCAGGGAGCTTTTATAAAAGCTCCCGTCAACGAGCGGATCGTGGTTGCCGGGGGATATGATTATCGGCTTTTGAAAGTCACTAAACAGTGAAAGACAAAGCTCACGCGTTTCGGGTGTTACATAGCAGGTGTCAAACAGGTCGCCTGATATAAGAATCATATCGCAGGCTTCCTCGTTGGCTATTTTAAAAATTTTTTTGAGAATATCTCTTTGGTGCTGACGGAGCGCGTTCGCTTCGGTTGAGCTTACCGCGCAGAATGCGCTGTCAAGATGGATATCTCCCGTGTGAAGAATTTTCATTTGCTTTTCTCCGTGTTTGTTTATTACATACATTATATCACACATCTATCGGTTGTTCAAGAGCGTTTTTTTGCATATACTTTAAAGAATACATTTTTTGGAGGCTTTTATGCTTGTTCAAATACCTTATAACAGAAGCTACGCTGTTGAATATGCGAGAAAATGGGCGTTATCGAGAAATCCTTTGTTTTTTGATTTTACGGGGCAGGGAGGAAATTGCACGAATTTTGTGTCACAGTGTCTGCTTGCCGGTAGCGGGGTGATGGATTTTACTCCGACATTTGGGTGGTTTTACAGGTCGGTCGATGACAGAGCGCCCGCTTGGTCGGGCGTTGAGCAACTTTATGATTTTCTTACGGGAAGCGGCGATTTTATTGACATGGAGGCGCAAGGACCTTTCGGCTTTGCTGTTGACAGCAGAGAGCAGATAGAGATAGGCGATATTGTTCAGCTTGCAAATTCCTCGGGAGATTTTTACCACACGCTGATAATTTCGGAAATCACCGACAGTGATATTCTGGTTTGCGCTCAAAGCGACAATGCGCTGGACAGACCTCTTTCAAGCTATCGTTATGCGGGTTTGAGAATATTGCATATTGCAGGCGTTGCGATAGACATTCCTTACGAGGATATCTTTGCTGCGCTTTACAACAGCGTATCTATCCAATCAATCGAGGCGAGGGCTTTGAATGTTGAGGATTTACAATAAATTTTTTCTCGGCTATTGAAAAAACGGCGGTTTTGTGATATAATTACTCCGTTATTTGTTTCGGAGGTGAAAATATGATAAGGATCGGTATTTACGGTTACGGAAATCTCGGACGAGGAATTGAGGCTGCTATAAGGCAGAATTCTGACCTTACTCTTGCGGCGGTATTTACGCGCAGAGATCCCAAAACGGTGGTTCTTAAAACTGCCGGAGTTCCCGTTTACAGAGCGGAGGACGCCCAAAAGCATAAGGATGAGATAGATGTTATGATAATGTGTGGCGGAAGCGCTACCGATCTTCCCATGCAGACACCTATGCTTGCAGGTCTTTTTAATGTTGTTGACAGCTTTGATACTCACGCAAGGATACCCGAGCATTTTGCAAAAGTTGACGAGGTGGCTCGTAAGGCGGGAACTACTGCGATAATTTCGGTTGGTTGGGATCCCGGTATGTTTTCACTTAACAGACTTTATGCGTCTGCTGTGCTCCCCGATGGAAAGGATTACACCTTTTGGGGCAAGGGAGTGAGCCAAGGGCATTCCGATGCGATAAGACGCATTGAGGGTGTAGTTGACGCAAAGCAGTACACTGTTCCCGTTGAGGGCGCTCTCAGCGCGGTGAGAAGCGGAGCGTGTCCTGAGCTTACGGTAAGGCAAAAGCACACAAGAGAGTGCTTTGTTGTAGCAGAGGACGGAGCGGATCTCGAAAAAATAGAAAATGAGATAAAGACTATGCCCAACTATTTCGCGGATTACGATACGACCGTTCATTTTATCAGCGCGGAGGAGCTTAAGCGCGATCACTCGGGTATTCCGCACGGCGGCTCTGTTATAAGAACGGGAAAGACCGGATTTAGCGGTGAAAATACTCATGTTATAGAATACAGCTTGAAGCTTGATTCCAATCCCGAATTTACGGCGTCCGTTATCGTTTCGTACGCGCGCGCTGCCGCAAGGCTTGCAGAGAGGGGAGAGAGCGGCTGTAAGACAGTGCTTGATATTCCTCCGTCAATGCTTTCCTCGGAGACACCCGAGGAGTTGAGAAAAAGACTTCTTTGAGTTAAAATAAAAATATGCAGCTAAGGCTTGTGTCCTTGGCTGCATTTTTTGTTTTACATTAGGGTTTGTTTGCTGTTCTTTAATCTGTGTGTCGGTTTGCGAGGAATTGGATAATTTTTGAGAGATATATTTACAAAGTGCGAAAATTGTGATATAATCATGTTGTCACACAAACTGAATAATCGGAGTATGGTATTTTTTAGAGGGATATTATGCCCTTTTTTGGGTATGCTCACATTTGTGGACTTGGTAAAAACACAAGCTCCTGCCAAGTGTGAGTATGATTAAATATCGTTCCGATTGGTTTGTGTGACAACAATCGGAGTTTGTGTTTTTCGGTGCGCCGACTTCGGTTGGTGCACCTTTTTATTTTTGGGAGGAAAAGAAATGACAAAAAAACTAAAGTTATTTAAGGGAATTTTCTTGAGTTTCATGAGCGTGCTTTCGTTGGCAATGGCGCTCCACAATTTCGTGTGTATTGAGGAAACATATCTATACAATCCAAATCTTTCTCAACCAATATCCTATAAATTTTATGGAGCTAATTATAGCATTTACGGTGATATTCAGCACAGTATAGCAGATGTTGGAAATAATGTTGATAAATTAAGCGAGCATGTTACATGGATGGGAGAGGAAATTTTTAGCTCCATGCTGTCAGGATTTGCATTCGTTTTTCTTCTTGTTTTCTTTGTGTGTCTTTATCTTGCAATAAAA
>JAGCJD010000218.1 GCA_017648425.1 Clostridia bacterium
ATAATAGTCGCCCGAAAGGGAATTATTCGCTTTGAGCTTACGGTTCACGGCACGGCAGGACATTCCTCAAAATGCTATGAGGCGGCAAACGCCATTACTGAGGCGGCATATAAGATAATTGAGCTTGAAAAGATGAAGGATCAGGAAGGAATTACCTGCAACTGCGGAGTTATCAAGGGCGGAAGCGTTGCAAATACGGTTGCCGAGACCTGCTCCTTTACTGCCGATATCCGTTTTGCAGACGCAAATCAGCTTGAATGGGCAAAAAACAAGATCAAAGAGGTGGCTGAAAATTCTACCGTTGACGGCTGTTGGTGCGAGGTCAGACAGGTAAGCATGCGTCCCGCTATGGAGGGAGTGCCCGCTAATTATAAGCTCGCGGCAAGGATCAATGAGATAAGCGAAAAAGTAGGGCTTCCCGTGCTTGCCGTAAGACGCGGACTTGGAGGAGCCGACAGCGCTTATACCACGCAGGCGGGCATACCCACCATCGACAGTATCGGCGTTGAAGGCTTTTGTATACATTCCCGTAAGGAATACGCCATTAAAAAGTCGCTCGCGCTTTCCGCAAAGCAGCAGGCGGCAGTGGTCTGCTTTATATAAAATAAAATTATTGACATGCGTATAACGCGGTGCTATAATAAAATGTGAAAGTAATTACTTCGAGGAGATATGACTATGAATACAAGAAGAATCGTTATAATAGCGGTGATTATAGCATCGGTGCTTTGCGTCGGTGTCGGATACGCGGCTATCAACGACACGCTTACTCTGGAGGGAAGTGTTTCCGTGGGTGTTACGGGCATTCCCGAGGTGAAGTTCATAAACGATATTGTAGTGGACTACGAGCATACTAACGGAGCGCAGGAGGGAGTTACTTGCGTGATATCAAACGAGAGCAATGCGGAGGAGGACGAGTCCGATAAGCTCGTTATCACGGTTCCGCAGGGCGTGCTTCTTATCAAGGACGACAAGGTGACCGTCAGAGTGCCTATCAAAAATTACAGCGACACCTATGACGCTGAGGTAACGCTCGGCGGCACAGCGCCTCAGGCGGACGGCTTGTATAGCGTGACCTGCTCTTGGGAGGACGGCTTGGAAAACCCCGCCACTATCGGCAAGAGCGGTGACAGAGGGGATGTTTTGGTGGAGATAAAGCTTTTGAAGAATCCCACCGAGGCGATAAGCAATAATAAATTTACCATAACCTATACCGCGGAGGCGGCATCTTAAATTTTAAATATGACTACGGCAGGGAGGAAGCGTATGGATCGATCGGCAAAGCTTTTTGTGATTCTTATGCTTTACGGGTGTATACCGCTTCTTGCCGTTTTTTCATTGAGCGCCGCTTGGAAAAATATTATTGCCGCGCTGATATCCTGCATCGTGTGCGTGATATCCGCAAGGCTCCTGCCAAAGCCCGAGGCGGCAGATAAGAACAAAACGCAGGTGGCGGTATTGATGGCGGCTCTTGCGGTAATAGCCGTCGCGCTTTATTTGCTTTCGGGCATTTATTTCGGCTCGATGAGGGTAGTGCTTCTGCTATCCCTTATATTTACGGGCGCTATTCCAACGGTGGCAATAATAATTTCCTCGGAGCTGGCAAGGAGAAGCCTTCTTTCTCGGAAAAGCCGTATCATCTCTGCG
>JAGCJD010000015.1 GCA_017648425.1 Clostridia bacterium
GAGCTGCCGAAAAGAAAAAAAAAGAGCGAAATCGCTCTTTTTTTCAGCGTAGCTCTTTTCTCAAACAATCAAGTATCTTCTTCTCCTCTCTGGACACCTTGACCTGTGTTACGCAAAGTATGTTAGCCACCTCCTGCTGTGTCATTCCGCGATAATATCTAAGCGTAACTATTTTTTGCCATAAAACGGGCATTTCCCTTATCGCCTCTGAAAGAGCTATTCGGTCAATAAGCCTTTCTCTTGCCCTCATATCCTCCTCGTCAGCAATAATATCACCAAGCTCTGCGCCCTCCTCGTCTCCGTAAGCGCCGTCAGAAAGAGAGACTATCGGAGAGGTTGCGTCCAATGCCATAGCCGCTTCCTCAACAGAAACACCGCAAGTCATGGCAAGCTCGCATATATGCGCCTCTCTTCCCTCCTCCGATAGTATTCTGTTTTTTTCAAAAAGTATCTGCGCTCCAAGCTTTTTGTAATATCTGCCTACCTTTACAGGTCCTTCATCTCTCATATGACGCCTTATCTCTCCGAATATAAGAGGAACGGCATATGTTGAAAAGCATGTCCCGCGGTCAAGGTCAAAGCTTCGTATCGCCTTTATCATTCCTATCGTGCCTATTTGCAACAGATCTTCAAGCTCTACGCCTCTGCCAAGAAAACGCAGAGCTATTTTTTTTACAAGTCCCATATTGGACATCACCAATTCCTCTGTTGCTCTGATGGCATCCTCGCTCTCGCCCTGACAGTCCTTTGCCCTTAAAAGAAGCTCTCTGTTATCCGAAAAATCAGTATGGAGGCTTATTTCCCCTGAAGTTTCTTGAACAGTGTTACCGTTGTACCCTTCCCGCATTTGGAATACACCCTCACTTTATCACAAAAGCTTTCCATAACGGTAAAGCCCATGCCGCTACGCTCGTTTTCCGCATCGGTGGTATATAGCGGTTGTCTTGCTTGTCTTACATCTTCTATACCACAGCCCTTATCCTTTATCTCTATGCGAACTATACCCTCGTTACACAGCTTTACTGTTATGTATATTGTTCCTACTCTTTCCTTGTACCCGTGAACGATACAGTTTGTAACTGCCTCTGACACCGCGCACTTTATGTCCGCTATCTCCACAGGAAGCGGATCAAGCTGAGAGCAAAATGCGGCAATCGCTGCCCTTGCCATTCCCTCGTTGACCGATAACGACGGCAGCTTTAAGCTCATTTCATTTATCACGGGAGATGTGAAGCTGTTTTTAGTTCCCTTTGGTTTCATTTGCCTTTCTCCTCTCTTTTTTATTCTTTTCGCACACTACGCCCTCAAGCTTTACTATTCGTTCAAGTCCCGCAAGTTTGAATATTTTAAGTATCCTTTCGTTTGGTCGAGAAACACTGAATTCCCCTCCCATGCGTTGCGCAAGCGCATATCTACCCATAATAAGACCAAGCCCCGAGCTGTCCATAAAATCAAGCTCTGATAGTTCAAGCACGGTCTTTTGCGGCTTACATCTTGTCATTTCCGCATCAATTAAAGTACGGACTGCAACTGCTCCGTGATGATCGAGCTCACCGCAAAGCTTTGCAGTAAGAATTCCGTTTTCACAGTTCACTTGCAAATTACAGTTGTTTTTTGCCATTTTAAACCTCCGATTTTTTATATGGTTATTTTATCATATTTATTTTGCAAAAATTGTCACTATGTGCAATAAATAAAAATTTTTTAAAATCTATGTAAAAACGCGCATTTGTTCCTTTTTGCTTGACAAAATATTCTATATATGATATAATATTTATGTATGTATTTTTATAAACCGCTGACTTTATGAAAAAATATTATTATTGAGGTAATCATGAAAAAATACGACCGAATATTTGCGGTTTCGTGTATTTTGGCAACTCTTGCTTTCTTTATTGCCGTATATGCCTTTTCCGCAACTTCATATATTCCAGCAATGGAGGGTGGACTTCCCTCTTATCCTCAAAGCTCCGCAATTCTTTCGGTATTGAGAATAGCCGCTCCAATATGCGCAGCTCTCTTTATTGCTTTGGCTATATTCTCATTTGTTAAGGCAAAGAATTTTGGAGGAATATGCTCTACTCTTAACAGCAAAGCGAGCTCCTTTTCCCCTGTATATTTGTTTTTGATATGCTCAGCAGTTATATTGGTATGCTCACTAATTTATATTTCTCAGCACAGAAACACTGTTTGGGACCATTATATCTTCCGTTTTGGTGAAGATATGTTTATGGATTTTTTCAATCACATAACCTATGTCCGTGTTCCAAGCGAGGTATATTCAATATCTGAGCATGCGTGCTTCCCCCCGCTTATTTACATTTTTTATTATCTGCTCTCGCTGTTCATTCCAACAAATGCAACAGTAAAGCATGACGCCTCAATGACCTCGCCCTACGCTATCGTTATGTATGTCATGTACGCCGCGATATGCTGTATATTCTTGTATCTCGTTGTAAACAAGCTTTTAAAGCGTTTTGGAGAAAAGACCTCCATTCTTACAATGCTCGCAATAATCGTTTCAAGTGTTTTCATAACGGTAATAGAGCGTGGAAATTCAGTTCTTATCGTTCTTATTCTCTTGCTCGCTTCCTTGTATCTGCGCGAGTCTGACAAAAAATCCAACCGTGAAATGGCGCTGATATTTATCGCAATAGCCGCAGGCATTAAGATATATCCCGCTATATTCGGTCTTATATATGTAGCCGAGAAAAAGTGGCGCGAGTCGTTACGACTTATAGCTTACGGAATATTGTTCTTCTTTGTACCATTCGTTTTCTTCGGTGGAATTGATGGACTTATGACATTTATCAGCAATCAAATGGCTATACACGATGACGCTTACACCTCGTTTACGAGCATAAGCTCCTCGATAAGGTATATTTCCCTTAAAATATTTGACGATCCGTTTATTTGGGAAACAGCAGCAAATATTATACCTTGGGTATTTACCGCTCTTGCCCTCTTGGCATTTTTCCTTGGAAAACTTATGATGTGGGAAAAGCTTATGCTTCTTATTTCCATTATCACATTCGTTCCCGCATGGAGCGGAAGCTATACCGCAGTATTCTTTGCTATACCAATGATATTCATGTTCAAACAAACAGACGATGGATTTGGGAAAGGACTTACAAGGGCTTATAACCTTTTGTGTACCGTATGCTTTACTCTCGCATTCTCTCTCATAATATTTGTCCTTCCCTCAGGCACTGTGCTTTATGAAATTCGTTATATCGCTATGTACACGGTGGTTATACTCGTGCTCGTAAAGGGATTTACAAATTTTATTCGTTCAAAAAGCAAACTGAAAGACACAAAATAAAAAATGCAGCTCTCTGCTGCAAAACGGAGGTCTTATGTCAAAAATAGCCGTATTGATACCATGCTACAATGAAAGCATGACTATTGCAAAGGTAGTTCGGGATTACAAAAATGCGCTTCCAGAGGCAGATATATATGTCTATGACAATAATTCAAGCGATGGCACGGACAAGCTTGCTCTTGATGCAGGCGCTATCGTAAGATATGAATACCGTCAGGGCAAGGGCAATGTTATTCGCTCTATGTTCAGAGATATTGACGCAGACTGCTATCTTATGATAGATGGCGATGACACTTATCCCGCAGAAAACGCAAGAGAAATGTGCGACCTAGTGCTCAACAAGGGCGTTGACATGGTTATAGGCGACAGACTTTCGTCAACCTATTTTACAGAAAACAAGCGACCTTTCCATAATATCGGCAACAAGAGCGTTCGCTTTCTTATCAATCGTATCTTTAAAAGTAATGTTAAGGATATTATGACGGGATACCGCGCATTCAGCCGTTTGTTCGTAAAGAACTTCCCTATTCTTTCAAAGGGATTTGAGATAGAAACAGAAATGACTATACACGCTCTTGACAAGAACTTTTTGCTACAAGAGGTTACCGTTGATTACAGAGATAGACCTGAGGGTAGCGTTTCAAAGCTCAACACAGTTCGTGACGGTACAAGGGTTATTTTTACTATATTCAGATTGTTCTCCGAATACAAGCCGTTAAAGTTCTTTTCCATGATTTCTGTATTGCTTTCACTGCTTGGAACTGGATTTCTTATTCCCGTGCTTATAGATTACTTTAAAACAGGACTTGTCGCGCGCTTCCCAACATTGTTTGTGTGTGTGGCTTGCTATATAATCGCGGCTCTTTTGTTCACATGCGGCATAATGCTTCACGCAGTAGCGAAAAAGCACAAAATGCTGTTCGAACTGCTTATGAACAGAAAGGTCTGACAATAAAAAACGGTAAAAGACTGTTGTCTTTTACCGTTTTTTATTTTTA
>JAGCJD010000219.1 GCA_017648425.1 Clostridia bacterium
CGACCGGTGCTGCAAAGGCAATCGGACTTGTTATCCCCGAGCTCAACGGCAAGCTCATCGGCTCTGCTCAGAGAGTTCCTACCTGCACAGGTTCTACAACTATCCTCGTTGCAGTTGTTAAGGGTAAGGATGTTACCGTTGACGGTATCAACGCTGCTATGAAGGCTGCTGCTTCCGAGTCCTTCGGTTACAACACTGACGAGATCGTTTCTTCCGATGTTATCGGAATGCGTTACGGCTCTCTCTTTGATGCAACCCAGACCATGGTAGCTAAGATCGATGACGACACTTATCAGGTACAGGTTGTTTCTTGGTACGATAACGAGAACTCCTACACAAGCCAGATGGTTCGTACGATCAAGTACTTCGCAGAGCTCAACTAATTTAAAGCAAATATTAAAGGCTGTGTCCATTTGGACACAGCCTTTTTGTTTTGGTGAAAACAACCGATAGGCTCTTAAAGCAAAGCGGTAATTAAAAAAACAAACGAATTGCAAAGAGAAAAAATATTTGTGCTTTTTTAATGTGTTTTTTGCTCGTATTTTCTTCCAAAAAGGTGGAAATTTATTGACAAATTCAAAAATATGTTATATAATAAAAGGGATAATTTACAAAAGCATTTGGAGGGTACTTATGCCAACATATTATCTTGCAGTAGATATTGGCGCTTCGAGCGGAAGACACATTCTCGGTTGGGTAGAGAACGGAAAGATTCAGCTTGAGGAGGTCTATCGCTTTGCAAACGGAATGACAGAAAAGAATGGACATCTTTGCTGGGATCACAAATCCCTTGCCGACAGCGTTATCGCAGGAATGAAGCGTTGCTCGGAAATAGGAAAGATCCCTTCTTATATGGGAATAGACACATGGGGAGTTGACTATGTGCTTCTTGACGGTAACGGAGAGGTGCTTGATGATTTTATCGGCTACCGTGACGCAAGAAATGCGCGCGCTATTCCTGATGTTGAGAGCATTGTTCCGTGGGAAGAGCTTTACGCTCGCACGGGTATTCAAAGGCTCGAATATAACACGGTATATCAGCTTATGGCGGATAAGCGAGAGCGTCCTGAGGTGTTGGAAAAGGCGGAAATGCTGTTGATGGCTCCCGACTATCTCGGATATGTGCTTACGGGTATTGCGCACCAGGAATACACCAACGCTACTACGGGAGCGCTTGTAAGCCTTGAAACGGGCGAGTGGGATATGGAGCTTATCGAAAAGCTTGGATACCCCAAAAAGCTGTTTGGAAAGCTTTCCATGCCCTGCGATGTACTCGGAAACCTTAAAGAGGATATAAAGAAAGAGGTTGGATACGACCTTACGGTAATACACCCTGCGTCACACGACACGGGCTCGGCAGTTCTTGCTATGCCGACTAACTCTGAAAACGCTATTTATTTAAGCTCAGGAACTTGGTCGCTCATGGGAATTGAGAGAACTGTTCCTTACGCGACTGCTGAATCAAGAGAAAAGAGCTTTACTCACGAGGGCGGAGTTAATAAGCGTTTC
>JAGCJD010000220.1 GCA_017648425.1 Clostridia bacterium
CTCAAAGACCGACCATGACGCTTTCTGCCCAAAACGCAAGGCGTGTATCTGACAGTGAGATACCGATAGCTGAGGGCAAGAGCGAGTCGCTCAAATCGCGACAGATACAAAGCGAGCTATATACCAAAAGGAGCGGTGGATTTTCCAATATGACCGCGGAGGAATATCTTTCGGGATTTGGAGCTTCTGCGCGCTCAAAAAATGAGCAACGCGTACCTGAGGTCAAGGTGGCGGAGAAGGTTGCTTCAAAGGTTCAAGAACCAGAACCCGAAAAGCCAAGTGAGAATACGGCAGAGCCCCCTCGTAGCGCAGTAGTTGAGGAGAAAATATCCAAGAGCGAAAATCACTCTACTGAGCCCTTGACGGATAATCTTAAAGTTCCTGCCAAAGCACTTGCACAAACCGAGGTAAAAGAGGAAAAAAGACTTTCTTACCGCATAATAGGCGAGGCATTCAATTCTTATGTAATGGTCGAATGCGGTAACACGATAATAATAATAGATAAGCACGCCGCTCACGAAAGAATAATTTTCGAGCAGCTTAAACGCAGTATGAGGGAAAGTACGCAGACGACCTCACAGCTTCTTATGCTTCCGCTTGAAATAATGATGACGAGCGATGAGATACAAGCGCTTGTTGAATACAAGGCTGAGATAGAGGCGACAGGGTTTGAATTTTCTGCGGGAAGACATACTCTCAATGTGAGCGCTGTACCGCAGGGAATATCTGTCGATGCGGTAACAGATATGCTTACCATAATGGCCGACAGAATAAAGAGTAACACGGGTGGCGTTGCGCTTACCAGAGATATGATTTTTGAAAAGGCTCTTTATCAGGCTTCCTGCAAGGCGGCTGTAAAGGCGGGCAGAGAATATCCGCCCGAATATATCGAGTGGATAGTAGAAAAGCTCATGGAACTGCCCGATATAACCGTTTGCCCACACGGCAGACCTGTGGCGATAGAGCTTACCAAAACCAATTTAAATTATCAATTTGAAAGATCATAAGGAAAAAATTATGTTTGAAATACTTACAACAGACGGACGCGCAAGACGCGGAGTGCTTCATACGGTGCACGGAGATATACAGACACCTGTTTTTATGAATGTCGGAACATGCGCGGCAATAAAAGGAGGAGTTTCATCGAGAGAGCTTATTGACCTTGACTGTCAGGTGGAGCTCTCCAATACCTACCATTTGCATCTTCGCCCGGGCGACAAGCTCATTCACGATGTCGGCGGACTTCATAAGTTTATGAATTGGGAAAGACCGATACTTACGGATAGCGGAGGATTTCAGGTATTTTCTCTGTCAAGCTTGCGTAAGATTACCGAGGAGGGAGTTCGCTTTGCCTCTCACATAGACGGCAAGAGAATATTTATGGGGCCTGAGGAAAGTATGCAGATACAGTCTAACCTTGCATCGACAATCGCCATGGCATTTGACGAGTGCGTGGAAAATCCCGCGCCATACGAATATGTAAAGCAGTCCTGCGAGAGAACTGCGAGATGGCTCGTTCGCTGTAAAACGGAAATGGACAGACTTAATAGCCTGCCCGAAACCATAAATAAAAATCAGCTTCTCTTTGGAATAAACCAAGGCGGAACATACGAGGATCTGCGAATTGCTCATATGCAGCAGATAGCCGAACTTGACCTTGCGGGATACGCCATTGGCGGACTTGCGGTGGGCGAGGAAACAGAGGAAATGTATAGGATAATTGATGCGGTAGAGCCGCATATGCCTAAAAACAAGCCCAGATACCTTATGGGAGTGGGAACGCCTTGCAATATTCTTGAAGCTGTACATATGGGAGTTGACTTTTTCGACTGCGTAATGCCAAGCCGTAACGCGCGTCACGGAAATCTTTTCACATGGCACGGTAAAATGAACCTGCTCAACGAAAAGTATGCGCGTGATATGCGTCCGTTTGACGAGAATTGCGGTTGCCCTGCGTGTCGCAATTACAGTCGCGCGTATGTAAGACACCTTATAAAGGCAAAGGAGTCGCTCGGAATGCGACTTGCCGTTGCGCACAATCTTTATTTTTACAATAATCTCACTCGTGAGATAAGAAAGGCTCTTGACGGAGGATATTTTGAAAGCTTTTATCAAAAGTACAGAAACATTCTCGGAGAAAGAAGCCAAAGCTGATATAAGAGGTAATTATGATAGGTCAAGCAGTACTTGAGGAAGTGCTCACACTTGCAATGTCAAGCGGGGGCGACTTTGCCGAAGTCTATGCGGAGAACACTAAAAGCAATACGATAAGCCTTGTGGACGGCAAAATAGACCGTATATCCGACAACACCTATTCGGGCGTTGGTATTCGTGTTTTTTCGGGGTTAAAAACTGTATATGCAACCACCACGGATATTACTCGCGCGGGGCTTTTGGCGTGCGCCAAGAGCGCGGCACAGATAATGGGTGAGCTTAGATTGGAATGTAGCGTAACGCTTATTCCAACCGCAGTGACAAACGCTCATAGCGTGCGTATTCACCCTATAAGCACGGATATAAGCAGAAGGGTAGATATACTCAAAGAGGCTTGCTTTTCTGCAAAGGAGTATGACAATCGCATTTTGCAGGTTCAGGGCTCGTTGCTTTCGGTAGACCATTCGATACTCGTAGCTAACAGCGAGGGGCTGTTTAAACAGGATAACCATGTGAGAACGCGTATTGCGGTAAGCTCAACCGCCTCCGAGAACGGAGAAAATCAGTCGGGAAGCTGCTCGCCGGGACGAGGAATGGGACTTGAAATGTTTGAGCTTTTCGATCCTAGGGAGATAGGCTTGCACGCCTCGCGTCAGGCACTCGTCAATTTAAAGGCAGGCTATTGCCCCGCGGGACAAATGACAGTTGCAATTGAGAACGGCTTTGGCGGAGTTATTTTCCACGAGGCTTGCGGTCACTCGCTTGAGGCAACGCAGGTAGCAGTGGGAATGTCGGAGATGTGCGGTAAGCTCGGAGAGCAGATAGCCAACGAAAAGATAACCGCGATAGATGACGGAACTATTCCCATGGCGTGGGGCTCTATGAATATTGACGATGAGGGAAATCCCTCGCAGAGAAATGTGCTTATTGAGAACGGTGTTCTTAAAAGCTATATGATAGACCGTCTTGGCTCGCGCAGGCTTGGTATGCCCATGACAGGCAACAGCCGTCGTCAGGGATACGCGTATGAGCCCACCTCGCGAATGACGAATACCTTTATTGATAACGGCCCTGATAAAAACGAGGATATAATCTCCTCTATTGAATACGGTCTTTACGCCAAGGAAATGGGCGGCGGCTCTGTAAATCCGCTTACGGGAGCATTCAATTTTGCCGTAAGAGAGGGATATATAATAAGGAACGGTAAGATATGCGAGTCCGTAAGAGGTGCTTCGCTTATCGGAACAGGCTCTCAGATACTCAAGGATATAGATATGGTCGGACAAAATCTTGACAGAGGTCAGGGAATGTGCGGCTCGTCAAGCGGAAGCATTCCCACAGATGTGGGACAGCCGCTTATTCGAGTTAAAAAAATAACTGTCGGCGGGCGTCAGGAGTAAGAATATGAATTTTGAACAAATAAAAGATATATTGGTAGAACAAGCCAAGGCAGAGGGGCTGGAAGAATACGAGATATATTTTTCCAACTCTAACAGCGTAAGCGCTGAAACGCTGGAAAACGAGATTTCCTCTTTTTCAGGCGGAGCCAGCGCGGGCGTGAGCTTTCGTTGCGTAGTTGACGGGCGAATTGGTAACGCTTCAACAGAGCTTTTTGAGGAAAACGAGCTTGTAACGCTGGTGTCGAGAGCCAAGTCAAATGCCATGGTCATTGAGAGCGATAACCCCGCTATAATTTTTGGCGGCTCGGAGAAATACGAGAGTGCGGAGAGGTCGGAATTCAAAATGCCCGAAACGGCATTCGTCAAGGAGCTTGCTCTTGAGATTCAAA
>JAGCJD010000221.1 GCA_017648425.1 Clostridia bacterium
AGAGCGCGTGCACAAAAAGATAGCAATTTTTTATTATTGCGCAGGCTCCTTCCGTCTTGCTTCGCAAGCCACCTCCCTCTCGGAGGGAGGCAATAGTACAGCGAACAAATTAAACCCAAACAGCAAATAAAATTTCTGCAAGTTTTTTGCCAAGCTTTTTTTCAAAAAAGCGGGAAGTTTTTTGGCATACCTTTTTTTCAAAAAGGTATGAGAAAGGATATGGAAAATGACGGATAGAGAAAAGATACAAATGCTTCTTGACAAGGAGAGGTACAGCTTTGAGGACCTTGTAGCAGTAGTTGAGGTGTTGCGCTCGGAGGTAGGCTGTCCGTGGGACAGAGAGCAGGACCACAAGTCAATAAGAAAGGATTTTATTGAAGAAACATACGAGGTTATCGAGGCGATAGACACGGAGGATCCCGAGCTGCTTCGCGAGGAGCTGGGCGATGTAATGCTTCAAGTGGTATTCCACGCGCAGATAGAGAACGAGAAGGGCGTGTTTTGCATAGACGATGTATCAAACGACATATGCGCAAAGCTTATCCACCGCCACCCCCATGTGTTTGGCGACACGGTGGCGAAGACGAGCGATGCCGTGCTTTCAAATTGGGAGAAGATAAAGAGCGACGAGAAGAAAAGAATTACAGTCCCCGACAAGCTCAGGGCTATACCGCCAATGCTTCCTGCCCTTATGAGAGCGGAAAAGGTGGGCAAAAAAGCATCATGCTTTGATTTTGCCGATAGAGAAGCGGTAATGGAGAAGCTGTGCGAGGAGCTGTGTGAGCTTCAAGAAGCGATAGAGGTTGGAGAGCAGAGGAACATAGAGGAAGAAATGGGCGATCTGCTTTTAACGGTCACATCGCTTTGCCGAAAGCTTGGAATAGAGTCAGAGGTGGCGCTTTCACGGGCAACAAACAAGTTCATAGACCGCTTTGAGGCGGTTGAAAACGAGGTCATAGACGAGGGAAAAAGCATAAATGATATGTCAATGACCGAGCTTGATGCCATTTGGGATAAAATTAAACATAAAAATGTGTAAAAAAACAAAAAAATTAGAAAAAAAAAAGAAAAAGCTCTTGTCATTACAACAGAAGTATGATCTAATCATTGTATAAACTTATGAGAAAGAGAATTCTCATATAAAATACAATAAGGAAGGTAAAAACGAAATGAACAAGACACAGCTCGTAGACGCAGTTGCTGCAAAGGCAGGCATTAAGAAGAAGGAGGCTGAGGCAGCAGTAAACGCTATGACCGAGGCTATCGCAGAGGCACTCAAAGCAGGAGATAAGGTTCAGCTTATCGGCTTTGGAACATTCGATGTAAAGAAGACCGCTGCAAGAGAGGGACGCAACCCCAGAACCGGCGAGACCATCAAGATAGCTGCTGCAAAGAGACCCGTATTCTCCGCAGGCGCTGCTCTTAAGAATTCCGTAAACTAATAAAATAAAGATATATCGGGTGACGGAAAGCAGTCGCCCGATTTTCTTGCTCATTGAGTAGGAAAGAACAGAGGTAGGTAATGAGGCTTGATAAATATTTAAAGGTGTCGAGAATAATCAAAAGACGAACAGTTGCAAATGACGCGTGTGACGCGGAGCATGTTTCTGTGAACGGCAGACGCGCAAAGGCATCGTATGATGTCAAAGAGGGAGATGTCTTGGAGATAACATTCGGACAGAGAACGCTAAAAATACGAGTGGTGGCGGTAAAGGAAACGGTTGGCAAGGCAGATGCCTCGTCGATGTATGAGATAATCGAGGAATAAGATAGAGCGACAGGGGCAACCCTATAATAGCAATAGCAAACAAAGGAGAAAGGAGGAGCGAGAAATGGGAAAACGCAGGGAACGAGTAAAGCATTTGCTTGAGGACAAGCCCATAGCGGAAGTAAAAGTATATACAAAGCGGCGAGCAGCGGTAATATTGTCCATTATATCAATTACATTGTGTATACTTACAGTTCTGGGCGTTATATTTTTGAAAGCTCGCTTTTCCGACACAGATGCCATAAGAGAATGGGTGAGCGAGAATTATTGGATTGGAATGCTTTTCATGACGCTCGTATGCGCATTTCAGGTGGTGATAGCGTTTATACCGGGAGAGCTTGTAGAGATAGCGGTAGGATACGCATACGGCGGTTGGGTAGGCGCGGCAATATGTATTGTGGGAGCGAGCCTCGGAAGCATGGTGGCAATATTGCTTGCCCGCAGGTTCGGCTTGCGGCTGGTGAGATCACTTTACCCGAGCGAGAAGATAGAGAGCTTGCCGATAATAAACAACCCGAGGAAAAGAAACATAACAACATTTTTCTTATTTTTGATACCGGGAACGCCAAAGGATCTGCTGACATATGTAATAGGAATGACGAGCATGAGCATTCCGCTGTATTTGCTATTGACGACAGCGGCGAGAGTGCCGTCAATAATAATGTCAACGCTTGGTGGGGGAGCGCTCGGAGATAATAAGCTGATACACGCCGTGGTGATATTCATAATAGCGGCGGCGGTAAGCGGAAGCGGATACCTTTTGTATCTTTGGATAAAGAAGCGTGGAATTAAAAAAAGCAAGGAAGAAAACAAATAAAGCGCGAAAGCAAGGCGACCGAAGGGACGCAAATAGCATTTGCGCTTTTTTTGTTTGCGAGAGAGCGGGGGAGCTATCTTTTTAAGATATATTTGCCAATAAAGGCGCGGAATTTTGTTTCCTCGCCTCTTTGGATACGCCTGAGATTTTCGGTATGCTTAATCAAGACGCTTGCGCTGCAAGCGGCAAGAATAAAGAACACGGCGAGGCTTTTGAATTTAACAAAGGAGAGAAAAGGGAACAGGACGGCGGCAGAAATTGCAACTACACAGCCGTAATTGAATATCAGGGCAAGGAAAAGAGAGGCGACAAGCAGTACAAGGAATAGCGAGGGGCTTACCCACAGCGCCAATCCGCCATAGCAGGCGAGCCCCTTTCCGCCCTTGAAGCCAAGGTAAAAGGGATAATTGTGCCCGAGAACGCAGGCGCTGCCTGCGACAATCCCCGCAAGGGGAAGGTCTATGGACAAACGCGAGCAGATATGAGCGGCAAAAAACGCCTTGAAGATATCAAACAGCATAACGAGCGCCCCCAAGCCTCTGCCGAGATGGATAAATGAGTTGCTTGCGCCAAGATTTTTAGTTCCGCCGCCACGCAGCTCAATGCCCATTATTTTTCCCAAAATATACGAGGGGCTAATACACCCGAGCAGATAACCTATCAAGATGCAGAGAAAATAATACATATAACCACCTCCGGAAAAGCAAATTTGGCGAACGCGCCAAGAAGATATTATACTGATTTTTCCCGCAAAGGGGAGAATTATGTAAATTTTTTTTAAAACCCCTTTAAAAACCTTTGAGAATGTATTATAATATAGGAAAAGAAAATCTCGGAGGTACAAAATGAAGCAAAAGTACACGATAAGAATAGCCGATATTGAAATGAATGTAATAACCGAGGAGTCGCCCGAGGCAGTTGAGGCGCTCGTTGGAATAGTTGACAGAAAGGTCAGAGAGATACAAGGGGCAAGCCGTAACTGCTCAAAGAGCGAGGCGGCGCTTTTGTGCGCTCTTGACTACTGCTCGGAGAGAATAAAGGCGCAGAGGAAAATAAAGACGCTTGAATCAAAGCTCGCGCTTGCCGAAACGACAGTCGAGGAGCTTGAAATAGAGAACGAGGAGCTGAGAAAGCATATTCCCAACACGGGAATGGGCGGTCTTATCTGAGTATGAGCGCTAAAAACCGCATAGCGGAAAGCATAAGACGCGCAGAGCGTCTGCCCGAGCTTCTGTCGCCCGCAGGCTCACCGCTTGCATTGGAGGCGGCGATAGACGGCGGCGCTGACGCCGTATATCTGGGCGGAAGAGCGTTCAACGCAAGAATTAACGCAAAAAATTTCACCGACGAGGAGTTGAAGCGAGGCATTGAACTTGCCCATTCCTACGGAGTAAAAATATATTTAGCCGCCAACACTCTTGTTTACGACAGAGAGCTTGACGGCTTTTTGCGGTCTGCCGAGTACGCGTACAAGTGCGGCGCTGAGGCGTTGATAGTCGCCGATTTGGGCGCGGCAAGCGAGGTCGCAAAGCGTATTCCAATAGAGCTTCACGCAAGCACACAGTGCTCCTGTCATTCGCTTTTGGGGGCAGAGGCGCTTGAAAAAATAGGATTTTCACGCGTGGTGTGCGCAAGAGAGATGTCGGCGGAGAACATAAAGAGAGTTGTTGATAATTCTCCCCTTGAAGTCGAGGTGTTCGTTCACGGAGCGCTGTGCGTCTGCCATTCGGGACAGTGCCTTTTCTCGTCACTGGTGGGAGGAAGAAGCGGCAACCGAGGCGAGTGCGCTCAGCCCTGCCGATTGCCGTTTGTAGGTCGTGGTAAAGGGAACGAATATCCGCTTTCTCTCAAAGACCTGACGCTCGCAGAGCATATAGGAGAGCTTTGCAATTTGGGCGTTGCTTCCTTGAAGATAGAGGGGCGCATGAAGTCCCCCGAATATGTAAGAGAGGTCACTGCCACTTGGAGAAAACTGCTCGACGAGCGCAGAAACGCAAGTAAAAGCGAGGTTCGCGAGCTTGAGGGCGTGTTCTCACGCGATGGATTTACGGACGCTTATTTTGTAAGCAAAATAGGGAACGGAATGCTCGGAGTGCGCTCTGAGGCTCAAAAGAAAGCTACAAGAGAACTTGCCCCATTTAACGGAATTGAAAGAAAAATAAGCGTTGAGGCAAGCGTAAGCGTAAGGCGCGACTGCCCTATGACGCTTACGCTTACGAGGAATGACACGGGCGAGAGCGTGTGTGTAACAGGCGACGAGCCACTTATTGCGCGAACCGCGCCGACTGACGAGCAAGGCGTGATAAGAAGCATAAGTAAGCTCGGAGATACGCCGTTTGTTTTGACGCGCGTTCTCGTAACGCTTGACGAGGGGCTCATGGTGCCCGTTTCAGCGCTGAATTCGCTGAGAAGACGAGCAGTCGAGGAGCTTTGCGCAAGCAGACGATTTACGGCTGAGCCAATAAAAGACGCGGAAAAATCCACGCCAAAAAACAGACGGAAAGCAAGACGAACAGCGGTGTTTTATAACCCCACGGAGATACCCGAGAGCGCGTTCGATTATTTTGATTTGATATACACACCGCTTGAAAAATATGACGGAGCGACCAATGGAGTTATGCTTCCGCCTGTTGTTCTTGACAGCGAGAGCGAGGAGATAAGACGAATGCTCGCAAGAGCCGTGGAGCTGGGAGCAACGGACGCCCTTGTGTCGAATGCAGGGCAGATAGAGATTTCAAGAGAGGCGGGACTTACCGTTCACGGCAATATAGGTCTTAATGTGACAAATACGCAAGCAGCGGCACTTTACGAGGGGGCTGGAATTGAGGAAATAATGCTCTCGCCTGAGCTTACAATGCCGCAAATGCGTGATATAGGCGGGGCGACATTAGCCGTTGTTTACGGCAGAATACCGCTTATGGTAACGGAAAAATGCGTTGGTAAAGAGATAGGAGATTGCAATAAATGCGAGAGCGGACGCCTGATGCTTACGGACAGACGAGGCGTGAGCTTTCCAGTGCTTCGCGCGTGGAAGCATAGAAGCCTTGTGTTCAATTCAGTGCCGATATATATGGCGGATAGAACGGCAGAGCTTGACAGAGCGGGGCTCTCCATGCGGCATTTTATATTCAGCACAGAAACGCGCCAGGAAGCGGACGGAATTATACAGGCGTATAAAAAGCGAACGCCCCCCAAGGACGCCACAAAAATCAAAAGAATAAAATAACAAAAAACAGACCGAATGCAAGAATGCGCAAGGTCTGTTTTTTGATGTGTTTTTATAAAAATGGATACTTACCTTTTTTGTAAAAAAGGTAAGCCAAAAAACTTCAACAATTGGATTTGTTTGTTGTTTTTATTTGTGCGTTATTATTTAATTTGTGTGTCATTATTTAATTTTTGCGTTATTTATTGTTTTTCTCGGGGTATCAATTTAGGTTACGAACAAAAGGGCGAGTAGAATGAGGGCTAGGTCGGGGTCTTTCCCATTTTGAAAAATTATGAGCGCCAAGGCAATAAGCAAAAGCTCCTCCGAGCCAAGCTCCCCGAAGGGAGAGAGAATGGGGGCTTTCATGTGTTCACTTCCTGTTTTGCCACTGCATTCGTTGCAGTTGCCCGATGTCGTATCGTGAGCTTCCTTATCGGGCGAGGGGCGTTCAAGCGCCTCGCTATTCTCGCGTGGAGCGCTTGGGCGTGGCTCGGTGATGGCTTCGGGCTCTGCGTAATGCGTTCTGGGGCGCGTCATATCCTTGGCAGGCGTGGGAATGCGCGTTCTGTCGGAGAACGCGCTTCCGCTGTAATTTCTTGGAATTCTCATATCTCTGTTGCTTCGCAAATACATTACTACCTCCCCAAGCCCTTTACAAGCTCTGACATTTTTGAAATTTTCACGATATAATCCACCGCTGAACTGCGCGAGGGGCTCAAATAAGGTTTGAGCGCAAAAAGAAGCTTCTCGTGCCGACAGTCCCCACCCCCGCTTGCAAGCTTTGACAGCATAGGCAGAACGGACGCCATGATAGCGCTCATGTCTGCGGAGGAGGCAGAGGCTTCCGCCACCTCGTGCTTACCAGCGACCGCTTCAACTGACGCCGCCTCGTGCGTATCGGAAGCGGTCGCTTTTTCTCCCCCTTCGCCACCAAGCCCCAAGGCTGATGCAACGCTCTGCAAAAGAGATGGATTTTCAAGCAGCTTACCAACCGCCTCGGAAATCTTGTCTGTCCCCAAGGCGGGAATTTCATTCTGGCTCATTTTTTTGCACCGCCTTGATTTTGCTCATATCTGTTGACAATTCCTTGAAGCTCCTCGACACTTGCCGAGGAAATGGCGGAGCGAATGCTTGCAACGCTCGTTGTGTCAATGTTCAGCTCCGAGGGCGATATACCGCTCTGTGAGAGAAGCCGATTTATAACGCTGACAAGTTGACGGTCATTCAGGGCGAGCAGTCCTTCAAGCGCTTTTTTGTCTATCTGCATAAAAACACCTCCGAAAAGTATTCTGTTTAAATTATATGCAAAATTCGGAATTTTGATAAAACGCTAGACAAAATCTTCATTTTATGCTATACTCTAAGTTATGAATACCTTTAAAATAATATTCCTTGTCAGGAGATAAGAATGAGATATTGCTTTATTATCAACCCCGCATCGGGAAAGTCCCACACCAAGGAGGGACTTGAAAACACCATAACAGAGGCATTTGCCGAGGCTGAGTTTTTTTATACAAAGGGCATTGGAGATGCTACCAATATAGCCGAGCAGCTCTGCCACGAGAGTGGTGACGAGGAGATACACATTTACGCGTGCGGAGGAGATGGAACGATTTCCGAGGTGGTAAACGGAATTATGCAGTCTGCGTATACCGAGAATGTTCGCCTTGGAGTTCTGCCTGTGGGCACGGGTAACGACCTTGTAAGAAGCTTTGGCTCAAAGGAGCAATTCCTTGACCTTAGGGCGCAAAGGAATGCGAGTGAGGTGAGCATAGACCTTATCCGCGCCAATGATTTTTACGCCGTAAATATGATAAATATAGGCTTTGACTGCCAGGTCGTGGTGAACATGGCAAGCTTTAAAAAGCATGTTCCTTCAAGGCTTGCTTACATATTCGGACTTATATATACTCTCGTGCGTAAGCCGGGCGTCAGAATGAATGCCTCCGCTGACGGCGAGGAGCAGAAAAGGGAGCTTTTGCTGTGTACATTTGCTAATGGCTCGTATTGCGGGGGCGGATTTAAGTCCAATCCCAACGCGTCAGTTACCGATGGTAAGCTCAACGCGCTTTTTGTAAACAACATTTCCCGCACGAAATTCATAGGTCTTGTGGGAAGCTATAAAAAGGGAACTCACCTGACCGAAAAGAACGCAAAAATCCTCTCGGAGGGATTTGCCAAGCAATATAAGCTCAGCTTTGATGCCCCAACGGATATAAGCGTTGACGGAGAGATAATAAGAGTGTCCGAGCTTGAGCTCGAATGCGTATCGGGCGCTTTGCGTATGCTCGTTCCCGAGGGCTGCGCCGTACCGAGCGCGAAAAGCAGTCAACAGAGGTTATACAATGAAAATAATAGTTCTGTCCGACACACAGGGCAGAG
>JAGCJD010000222.1 GCA_017648425.1 Clostridia bacterium
AACGCAGAGATAAATCGACTATTTATCTCTGCGTTTTATTTTTAATAAAAACAAATGAAATTATGATATATTGCGGATTGTAAACAAATTTTAAGTGTTGAAAAGTTATATAATTAGCTACACAAAGAATGTGATGTTTTTTACAATTGTACATTCAAAGATAAACGGGCTCGTATTGGATACGAGCCCGTTTGCTTTTATCTTTTCAGAGTGTTTAAAAAACCGCTGCCTGTAAATATCGTATATCCGTGAAGCTGCTCTCCGCTTCCTGTCGCTTCTGTTACTCCGTCATAATTCTTTTTAAACACCATGCGTGGCACGGGGTTGAATATCAAAGCTCTTTCGGCTTTAATATCTGACTGCGGAAGCGGATCGTTAAAGGAATACGGAACTCGGCTGTTTTTTGTTTTTACAAGTCCGAAATTTTCAAATATTCTGTTCTTTATTATGTTTTCGGTTATGGTAATGCTGCTATTGTCCTCGAATGTTACATGTGAATTTCGTTTGCGGCAGGTGAAAAATCTTGCGCACCAAATTACCGAGGGTGTCGTTACGGTAAAATCAAAGCCTGTTTTATTCCGTCTCAGACCTTTGAAAAAGCCACGATGAATTTTTAATGTAAGGTTGTTTTTCTTACAGAATTTTTTGAGCTTTTTTATAAATTTATATCGTTTTCGCGCAGTGCGGAGAACCTTGAAATATATAAAGCAGAAAATTAATATGAAGGTTATGACAATTCCGATAGCTCCGAGCATACGAATGGTTGCGTAAAATGCCACAATTCCCGCAACGCCTATGATGGAAAATATCATAATGGCAATGATTCGGGCGAGCCAAAGATTGAGGTGGGTAAAAAATCCCTCCTTTTTTCTTACGCCGTATGAGCGATATAACGGTACGGGATCTATTTCGCTTACTTCAGGTCTTTGATTATCCTCACGCATTATTTCACCTCCCTTGTGATGCTCGAGATAGGTAATTGATCTGATTTTATTATGGGGATAGTGCTTCCAAAAAGAGAATTGCAAAGAATAGCCGCGGCAACCGCTTTGAGCGGTAAGTTTTTTATAGTGTATCTCCTATTCTCTGAGTAATCGTTTCTTTGTTGTGTTAGGTTTTATTACTCATCAAATACAGCCTTTAACAGCTCGATCTTGCTTTGGTCCGGAGTGGAAAATGTACGAGCAGTTCTGTTTATAGTGGCGTATTTGCTTTCGCCAAATGTATGATACGGCAGCAGCTCTATCCTCTCGGGAGATTTGCATGAACTTAAAAATGATTTGATGCTTTTCATTTCTTTAATGGTATCGTTTACCGTTGGAATGATTGGAATTCGTATCCAAACGCCTTGTGTCCTTGTTAAAAGCCTTTTGAGGTTTTCCAATATGAGCTCGTTTCCAGCTCCCGTATAGAGCTTGTGCTTGTCGCTGTCAAAGCATTTGATGTCATAGAGGAACAGGTCGGTGTATTCAAGTATCCTTTCAAAATATTCAAAAGGAACATTTCCTGCGGTGTCCACGGCGGTTCTTATGCCGTTTTCCTTACATAGTCTTAAAATTTCTGCAAGAAAATCTATCTGAAGCATACATTCTCCGCCTGAAAATGTTACTCCTCCATTTGAGTTGTCGTAAAACATTTTATCCTTTAGTATCTCACCAAGCACCTCGTCTGCGGTATAATCCTTTCCGCACAATTCCTTTGCTCCGTTAAAGCAGATAAAGCTTTCGGCGTCAAATGACGGGGAAATGCACCTTCCACACCCCGTGCATTTTTCCATATGAAACAGTATCTGCTTTTCACTTGATTGGCTTTCGGGGTTATGACACCATGCGCAACGCAGATTACAGCCCTTGAAAAATACTGTCGTTCGTATTCCCGGTCCATCGTGCGTGCAGAACCTTTGAATATCGAATATTCTTCCTACCAAGTTTTATCTCCTTTTTTGATCTTAGCTGAATTGCCGAGTGCTTTTTTGTTATTTGGAGTTGCTTCGAGCCCTCTCAATTACTGCATTTTGTATCTTTTCATTCAATGTTGTGAAATGAGCACTGTAACCGCTGATCTTAACGATTATATCGGAATATTCCTTTGGCTCTTCTTTAGCCTTTTGCAAGGTTTCAGCATCCAGCGTGTTGATCGCGAGATGAAAGCCTCCTGCTTCAAAAAAGGTTTTTATCAGCGATGGCAGAATGTTGGCTTGCTCTATTTCCTTGTTGTCCAAGCGTATCATAGCAGGACAGCCATTTGGAAAATATTCTGCACAGACATTTGCGCATGACAGCAAAGCAGATGTTAAGACATTTGAATGAGGTGCTTCACACGGCATTATTCCATAGGATAGCAACTCTCCCTTTTTTCTTCCGTTTACCATTCCGACATGCTCTCTGTGCCATATATCCTGAGTGAAAATGAACAGAGAGGGGGAGATGATAACATTATCACCTATCACATAGCGGCGAATGACCTTGCCTATATACGAGGTTATCTCTTTTGCAAGCTCATTGCTTTCCTTGTCGTTTGAGCCATAATATGATTTTAAGTTTAATATTTTTTCATACAGTGCGTCATCGGTAAAATCATTTTTGGCTTGTGATAGCAAGTACTCTATCGTTGTATATTTTTCGTCAAAAACAAGCTTTTTTATTGTGTGTATGCTGTCTATCAGGATACCTGTTTCGGATATGTTTATTCCGAATATATATTTTTCCTTGTTTAACAGCGTGCTTGCAAATGGGCATACAAGTGCTTGGTCGCGTTCGGCACTCGTCTTAAATCTTGGAAGCAATCTATTCTTATAATAGTTATCAAAATGCTCCTTGTATGCATCTAAAAATTCACTGAAGCAAGTGTATTCCGATTTGAGCTCCAAAAATTCACTGAATGGATCAAATATGTTGAACGAGCATGCGACGGTGTTTGAAAATACGCCCTGGGGAGCGGCCTCATAACAGCCGACTACTCCGTAATCGTTTGAATCCTTATCGTTTATGCCGATGTTTTTTAATCCTTTTATGATAACATCATCGTTGAAATACGCGGGCATACCGTTACCGACAAGGACAAGCTCGGTCGCTTTGCTTAAAATTTGCTCGCTCGTTGACCTGCAAACGCGCAGTGCTATGGACGGCTGTCGCATTTTTATCTGAGTTTGCGCGTCTATGAAAAGAGCGGTCAATTCGTTTTCAACATCGCCGCCGACTGTCAGCATACAGGATTCATCGCCCTCAGATGCCTTTATATAAAAGCACATGATGAGCTCTTTTGCGTCCTCATAGGTGAGAATACCTGATTTTATGTCGTTTTCAAAATACGGATATAGGTAGGAGTCTGCTCTGCCAAGTGAAATGGCTGCCTGATTTGATTCCATATCCAAAAAGGATTTGATAAACCATATAAGCTGCAATGCCTGACGGAAGCTTGTGGGTGGATGGTTTGATATGTGCTCGCAGTCATTTGCTATATTTAAAAGTCTTTGTTTGTTCTCGCCGCAGGATGATTCACAAGCCTTTCTTGCGGTGTCGGAATAATTTTTTATATACTGTGAAAATGCCTTCAAGCAGGTTTCCAATGCGGCGCCGTGTGGCAAGTTTTTAACCTCATTTATTTTTTCTTGAACACCCTTTTGCAAAAAATCCTGAAAGCTCGGAATAAAGTGTCCAGCGTTGTTGGGTGTTACTGTGTTGGGGATCAACGTGCTCCATTTCCAGTGCCAGTTTGTTCCTACTATTTTTTCGTTTTCGTATATTTCACAAGGAAAGCGCTCGGAAAAATAAAGATAGAAGTTGCTGAACAGCTCCCAATTATCTTCTTCGTTTGTGCTTTTTTTTGAAATATATTCCATATAGAGCTCGCTTAAGATCTTTTTGTGCTTGTCGCGTTTTTTCTCAAACATGGAAAGATGTTGTTGCTTTAAAGCATCTATATTACTCATAAGAAATGTACTCCTTTTATAAAACAATGACTGATTTGAAAATCATTTGCGAATAAACGGTGTATTCTTAATGATAAATGTATCACAAAACCATATGATTGTCAATAGATATATATAATTTAAAGTAAAAATCACGCCATGAGATACTCATGGCGTGAAATAAAAGTGTATATTAGCTTGTGATTTTATGCCCACGACCAAAGAGCAGAGCCTTAGTTCTGAGCTCGGGAAATTACACCGTTCTGAAGTCTTTCGGGGAGCTTTGTGAAATAATCGCTGTATCCGCCTATGCGAACAAGCAGATCGGTGTATTGGTCGGGGTGCTGTTGCGCGTCTTTGAGCATATCCGAATCTACTACATTGAATTGAAGCTGCATACCGTTTTGCTTAATGTATCCGTCTATCAATGCCATTATCTGTTCAACTGTTACGCTCGGAGAAAGCTTGATATTGACAGAAATTCCGCCCAAAAATCTTAAAGGCTGCCACGAAACTGTGGAATTGAGCGAGAGAGTGGGGCCCTTGCTGTCATATCCCTGAACGGGAGATGATCCGTCAGCGAGAATGTCGCCTGCGCGTCTGCCATCGGGGGACGCTGTGGTGTATCTTCCATGATACTCATGATCTCGGTAGGAAAAAGCTCCCGGTACGAAATTAGCTCCGCGGAAAGTTGTGAATTTATTCAGCAAATTAATGACTGTATCTGCCACGCGTTTTGCAATAGCATTGGTTTTTTCTGTGTCTGTTCCAAAGTGAGATATTTTTCTTCTTACATAAGCAAGAATATCCTCATTGCCTTCATAGTTGCTACTGAGTATCGCTTTGAGCTCGTCTATGGTGAGCATTTGCTTTTCAAATACAAGCTCTTGTATAACATTAAGGCTTTCGGCAACATTTATCATACCCAGCATATTCGGCTCGATATCGTTGTATCTCGCTCCGCCACTATCGCTGGAAAGACCTCTTTCTAAGCAATCGTTAATAAATGCTGAAATTCGAATGGGATCAGTAGAGTTTCTTTTTCTCTCAAGCTGATACAGGTTTTCAAGGAGAAGCACCTTCTTTAAGTAATCCTCAAAATCCTTTTCAAATACAGCGAATATTTCATCAAATGTCATGGTGCTGTTGCATTTGTTGAACGCTTTTAGGAAAATGTTCAGCATATTTATATAGGGACTCGTGATGGATACGCCCGAGCAACCGATAGGTGTCAATTCAACGCAGGTTGACTGAGTAAACAGATTTGACGCCTTATCGTCATAACCCCGTTCACGCATACTTTTCGTTATGCCATCGTTATTCCAGATCTGAGGCTGTCCGTATCCTTTCTTGATCAGCTCGCAGGCATATTCCACGATCTCCTTACTTGTTTGGCTCGTGATGCAAAGTCCAACATTGGGATCGGGAGTATGTGTATGCTCTATTGCGTTAAGAAAATGCCATGTCAAGCGGTTTTCAACGGCGTTTCCTTGCCCGTCTCGACCTCCAATCATAAAGGAAGCCGCCGCCCAAGCTGACATATTATTCATATATTGCAGGTAAAAGCAGTCTATCAGCTCCTGAGCCTTGGCGGGTGTAAGAGCCTTGGTGTTGATATCATTTTCGTAATAACGAAGGAGATACTGGTCAGGTCTTCCAATAGAATAAATGCCGAACAGAGAGAATGTAAAGAGCTGTATGCTCTGCAATGCCTCTCGGAAGCTTCTTGCGGGCTTTGCGGGGACGCGAGCCAAGACCTCGGCGAGTTCAAGATATTCCTTTTTCTCATTTTCGCCTGCGTTCTCTGCCAGCTCTAAGGCGTAATTCTTATAATTTTCCGCAAGAGCCAAAACACCCTCAAGCTCTATAATACAGCATTGATAAAGCTCGTAACGCTCTGCAAGTGTACCATCATAAGGATCAAGTTCTTCAATCCTTGCCTTTAATTCGTCAACAACGCCCTCTACGCCTTTTTCGAGCAACTTTTCATAGTCCAGCGCGGTATGGTCCATTCTGCCTTTGCATAACGGCATATGCTTGGAGTGTATTATTTTGTATTCCTCAAATTTTTCAAGCTCCTCAGCGTCAAACGGAGAAAAGTCAGGCTGACCTACGATCAGTTCGCCCGGGCATATGACGGGCTTTATATTTTTGAGCATATATGCCTCTGCCATAGAGCGTCTCAAACGCAGCGTTGGCGTAGCGACATTTTGCAACCAGCCCTCAACATAAAGATAGAGCGATCGATGGCATTTCCACGGTACAAGCTCACGGTTTAAAACCATTTGCGAGTTGTTCATATAATAATTCTTTAAAAAAGAAACTCTTTCACTGTTTGGCTCGATAAATCTCATATCTATGCACCTCTCAATTTAGTTCTTGAAAAATATATATTTATGTGGTATACTTATTATACACCTTAGATAAGCGCTGTTAAAGGTGATTGTTACACAAAAAATAGTTAATTTATGAACAAGGGAAAATTATATGAACAAAGAATACAGCTTAACTATATTAAAAGATGCCAGCCCCATAGTATTCAGGTATTTTGAGGTTGATTTCCCGATAAGCGATACCGAGGTTTTTATATACGATTCGTACAAGCTCAACATTATGCTATCAGACGGACTTGCGGCATTATTGAGTGACAGAGGGGATATATATAACACATTTTCGGGAGATATGCTTTTTTTCAACCCCTCGGAGATACATTGTGGCAGAATATTGCGTCAGGGTGTGCATAAATACATAGAAATCCTCATACCTGTCGAGTATTTTCCTGAGTTCAGGTCGTATTATATGCTGTTTAACGATATTTCCGACAAAAGGACGAATATAATCAGTCCGCCGCCAAAGGAAAGAACGCTGATTTTGTCTGTTGCTGAAAAAATTATAAACAATCTCAAGGTGGATGCGGACAACATTTCGTTGCTTGCGGCTCTTTTGGAGCTTATTGACATATGCACAAGCCTTTATTGCAATAAGGAAAAGAACGGTTTGGTACAAAATATTCCCGCAACGCTGGAAAATGCGGTCGATTTTATTCGGAAAAGCTATTCCGAAAATATTCAGATAACCGATATAGCCGATGCAGTAAAGTGCAGTCCGTCATATCTGTCTAGAATATTTAAAAAGCATTTTGGAAAATCTCCGTATTGCTATCTTACAGAATACAGGTTGTTTATTGCCGAGAAGCTACTGAGGAACAATTACAGTGTAACCGAGGTCGCTTTAATGTCGGGATTCAGCGATTGTTCGGCGTTTATCAAGCACTTTAAAGGATCATTTGGTATAACTCCGCTGAAATATAAGGAGAATTACAAGCAAAAATCGTAATAAAAAATCGTTGCCCCTTACCGAGCATGATGCTCGGTAAGGGGCATTATCAATTATCTGCTTTTTCGGAATTTCAGGGGAGTTGTTCCGGTAAAATCAAAAAATATCTTTCGGAAGTGATTTTCTGAGTTGAAGCCGACAAGCTCGCTGATCTTTGAAATCGAATATTTACTGTTTTCCAGATGTTCGATTGCAATATTTATCCTTACGGAGTTGACAAAGTTCATAGGCGTTTGCCCTAGATTTCTCTGAAACAAATGATAAAGCGTTGATTCGCTTACGCAACATTTTTTTGCGATGTCAGCGACTGAAAAATCCTTGTCCCAAAATTCAGTGATATATTCAATGGCGGATTGGAGAGTGCTGTCAATCATGATAGTGCCGGGTTTCAGTGTGGTAACAA
>JAGCJD010000223.1 GCA_017648425.1 Clostridia bacterium
ATGTATAGAAAAGCAAAACATATTTTGCGAAAGGATTTAAAAATGGCAAAGAGATTTATTGCAATATTGCTTGTTCTCGTTTTGTGTTGCTCGTTCGTTGGTTGCTCCAATGACGGCGCTCCAGATGGAATGTTTTCTGCAACGCTTGACGGTGAGCCTTTTATACTTTATGTGCCCGATTCATGGTCGGACAACAGGTCTTGCGGAGTTTCGAGCGCGTTCTATTCGTCAACTCAAAGGATAGTCGTTACTGCGAGATACTATACCCCCGAGAATGCTGAGATCTCGCTTGACGATCATGTTTTCTCGGAAATTGAGGAATATGCTAAGACCTACGAGCAGTTCGATCTTGAAGCGAACGAGCCCGCTGTTCTTGGTGGTGTTGACGCTAAGGAGCTGATCTACTGCATTAATCATGAAGGCGACACATTTAAATTCCGTCAGCTGTTTACAAAATATCTTGGAGATATAGTTGTGCTGACCTTTTACGCGCCGACAGACTTTTACGATGGAATGGTCGAGATATTCGACGAGATAATTGACGAGTTCGTTTTGCGTGAAAAGGGAGATGTTGTAAACGACTGTGTTACCGACAAAAAAACGCCCGAGGGTATGAAGATAGCTTCCTCGGACAATGTTGAGTACAGGCTTTATGTTCCCGTATCGTGGATATGTAATTCCCAGAGTGGCAAGGCGGAGGCGTATTATCCCGAAAGCGGAAGACCAAATGTTACGCTTACCTCGTATTCTCCCGAAAACGCTATGACGGCGGAGGAGTATTTTGCAGAGTGTGAGGTTGAGTACAAAAAAAGCATTGAGGGATATGAGTTCATTTCTGTTAGTGACAGAACAGTTGGTGGCAGAGATTGCAAGCAATACACCTATTCTGCGTGTATCGGTGGTGTGAGCATAAGAATAATGCAGGCTGTTTTCGTTTACAGCGATATGGTATATTCCTTTACATATACGGCGCTCGAGGACGCGTTTGACTTGCATATTGAAGATGTTGACGATATGCTTGACGCATTTATTTTCAGATAATGGAAAAGTATATTTATCTTGATAACAGCGCAACGACACCGCTCAGCGCTCCTGCAAGGGAGGCTATGGCTGTCGCTTCCGAGCATTTTGGAAATCCCTCCTCGTTGCATACGCTCGGTCAACAATCCGAAAGGCTTGTGAATGAGGCGAGGGAAAGCATACTGTCTGCTCTTGGCGCAAGGCGTGGGCAGGGAACGCTTGTGTTTACCTCGTGTGGCACGGAGGCGACCTCGCTTGCTCTTATTGGAACTGCATTTGCCAAGGAAAGACGGGACGCTATGCGAATACTCACCACTAATTCCGAGCATCCGGCAACCTCAAAGGCGCTTGAACTTTTGGAAAGCAACGGATTTGAGATAGTCCGCATACCTACCAAGGGTGGTGTTCTTGATATGGAGGCGCTTGAAGCGTCACTTGACAAAAAAATATTTTTGGCGAGCTTTATGCTCGTTAACAATGAAACGGGAGCTTTATACGATGTAAAGCAGGCGTTTGATAAAATAAAGCGCAGGTATCCTCAGGCGATAACGCACTGCGATGCCATTCAGGGATTTATGCGCGTTGCCTTTACGCCGACCTCGCTTTCGGCAGACCTTATATCGCTCAGCGGTCACAAGATACACGCGCCCAAGGGAATTGGAGCGTTGTATATAGGAGCAGACCTTATCAAGGCGAAGCGGATAGTTCCGTTTTTGCGTGGCGGCGGTCAGGAGAATGGTATGCGTTCTGGAACGGAGAATGTCATAGGAATTTCTGCGTTCGGCGCGTGCGCTTCCGATATGTCACAGCGAAGAGAGGAGATCGCAAAAAAACTTGCAGACCTCTATTCATACGCGAGTGAGCGCATATCCGAGCTTGATGTTCGCATAAATGCTCCGAAAGGAAAGCGGGTTGACCACATAATGAACATTACTCTGCCGAGCATTAAGAGTGAGACCATGCTTCACTGTCTGTCTGCTGACGGCATATATGTGTCGAGCGGCTCAGCTTGCTCCTCTCATTCAAAAACGCCAAGCGGCTCGCTTATAGCGTTTGGACTTAGTGCGCGCGAGGCTGATTGCTCACTTCGTATAAGCTTTTCGGAATACAACGAAAGGGCGGACATTGACGCGCTTTGTTGTTCTTTGAAAAAGGGCATTGAACGCCTTGTAAGAATAAAATAAAAATTGGGAGCGCCTGCTTAATGGGGCGCTCCCGATATTTATGTTTCCAAGGGGTGCGACTGCGTCTCGCGGTGAATTCCTTTGAGGACACGCGGCAGACTAGCTATAAGGTCGGAGGCTATAACAGAATATTCCCCGAGCGAATTTGCTGAAATATCACCGCACAAGCCGTGAATGTAAGCTGCGAGAGATGCGACCTCAATCGCGTCAAGCTCACCGCTTTTGTTTTGGGCAAGTATTCCGCCTATAATTCCCGACAACACATCACCCGAGCCCGCGGTAGCCATTCCGCTGTTGCCTGAGGTGTTGAGGTAAATTTTTTCTCCGTCGCTGACGACAGTTTGATGCCCTTTGAGCAGACAGACGAGGGAATTGCTTTTTGCAAATTCCTTGCAAGCGCCCTCTCGGTCGGTGGCTATTTGTTCGGGAGTAAGACCTGAAATTCTGGAAAATTCAAGCGGGTGGGGGGTTATTATTGCGCCCTTTGCGTATTTTTTAAGGCTTGGATTTTGAGATATAAGGTTAAGCGCGTCTGCATCTATCACGAGAGGAACGCTACAAGCTCTTAGAGCTTTGGAAAGCAAAAGCAGAGCCTCACGGCTGACACCCAGTCCGCAACCGACAACTACAACATCAGCGCGTTTTATAGTGGGCTCTATGAGGTCGGAGGTGAGTGTATTGTCGTCATAACAGGTAACGATAGCCTCGGGCAGGAGTGATTGGAGAATTATTCGGTTATCCTCGTGAGTGAGTATTTCCACAAGTCCCGCACCCGAACGCAGGGCTGCTTTCGCGCAAAGAAAAGCCGCCCCTGCCATTCCGCGCGAGCCGCACACGCAAAGCACCCTGCCAAAGCTACCCTTATTTGAGTTCCGGGGGCGTTTTGGCATGAGGGAGAGGTCAGCAAGAGTATAAGAAAAACGCATTTTTTCCTGCATGAAAATGTCCTCGCTTTCAAATTATATTATTATTTTAACACATAAACCTCTGCAAGTAAATAGCAAAGAGTGGAATTTGTTACAAAAATCAATAATAATGGGGGAATTTCAAAAAAACTCTTGACAATTGAGGGAAAATAGATTATAATATGTATTGTCGCATTTTATGTCAAACAGATAACGGAGAAAAAATGCGCGCAAAAAGCAGGTCTTTGCGGAGGAAATATGGTTATTGATGTGGGTCCTCTTCTCAGGGGAGAGGTTAAAAAAATCAATATTGACTATATGCTTACCGCCGAGCCGGTGTCGGGAGTGGATTTTGAATCCGATGCTCATGTAACGGGCGTTCTTACCGACAACGCGGGATATATGCGTCTTGGGCTTAAAGCAGAACTTAAATATCACGGTGAATGTGCAAGATGTCTTGCTCCTGTTGACGGAGTTTTCTCTCTTGACCTCGAGCGTACGGTTGCCGTTGAGGGAGTTCTGAGTGAGGAGGAGCTTGAGGAGAACGGCGACGAGTATGTTCTTATTCACGGCTCTGTGCTCGATGTTGATCAAACGCTTTGCGAGGAGCTTATGTTGGCGTTCCCGACCAAGCTTTTGTGCGAGGAGGATTGTCCCGGACTTTGCCCCAAGTGTGGAAAGCCACGCAGAGAGGGAAGCTGTGATTGCTCCGATAAGGAGATAGATCCACGGCTTGCAATACTTGCAACGCTGTTTGACAAAGACAAAGACAGTGATTAATTTAATTAATTAATACAATAAATTTGTGTTCAACGCTTCAAGGAGGTGTAGAAATGGCAGTACCAAAGAAGAAAGTATCGAAGGCTCGCAGAGATAAGAGACGCTCTAACAACTGGAAGCTCCGTCTTCCCGGAATGGTTAAGTGCCCCAAGTGCGGTGAGTATGTACTTAGTCACCGTGTTTGCAAGGCTTGCGGTTATTATGACGGCAAGGAAGTTCTCAATGTAGAGAGCAAGTGATAGTAAATATCAAAAAAAGAAAAGACAATATAGTTGTCTTTTCTTTTTTTTGCTAATTTTTAAAAAGTGCTTTTCAAATCGTAAAAAATGTGGTAAAATATATGTAAGTATGTAAGAGAGGTTTTTATATATGAGATATATGACAAAATCGTTTTTAGCAGTTATCAGCCTTTTGCTTGTTATTTCGACAGTATTGTGCTGTTTTGCTTCGTGTAGTCTTACGGCTCTTGGCGATGCGCAGTCAAGCGACAGCTCTGATGTGGGCGGCGTGGATGATGAAAAGAACAAGAACGATGAGCAACAAAATGAACAACAAGGGGAACAACAAAAGGAACCTATTGAAACAGCATTGAATTATGATAATGTAAAAGTTGAGGATTATGTGTCCTTTGTTGAGTATGAGCAGTTGAGCATATCGCTCGATAGCGCCAACGCTTCAAAGGAGGAGGCTCTTTGGAACGCTATACTTGAAAATGCTGTTATAAGCTCTTATCCCGAGGATAAGGTGGACTACTTCTTTAATCAGACCAAAAAGGCTTACATGTATATCGTTAATGGAAACGAGGAAGATTATAAGCTGTTGCTTAAAAACAGAGGCACGGACGAGATCAAGATGCGTGATGAGGCAAAGGAGCTTGTAAAAAAGGATCTGGTGTATTACTATATAGTACGCAAGGAGAACATTGTCCTTACCGCCGAGGAAAAGACACAGCTTTTTGATAAGTATGTTGATGAGTATGTTAATGCTTACAGGTACAACAGAGAGTATGTTATAGGAAACATGACGGAGTTTATTTACGAGTCAATGCTTTATGACAAAACAATGGAGCTTTTGCTGGAAAAGAACACCTTTACCGTGGATACGGGCAAGGCGGATCAGTAATAAAATGAGTGGGCAGAACGAGCGTCTGCCTGCTCTTTTTTTATTCATTAAATGCTTTTTCGGTATTGACATTGCAGGCGTATTATGTTACAATTATAATGTTGTTCGATTTTTGGAAAATGATTTTATATATAGTTTTGGAGGATTATTTTGGATAATCAGTTAAAGCTTCGCTCAGGCGCGACTATATCGCGCATAAGCGCGGAGGAGGCGGGAAGAAGAAGGTATCTTACCCGTCATGTTATGTCAAAGATGCACCTTGTGCCTAAGGGTGAGCCTGTTGCATTCGATTTAGCTCCTGACGGCAATATAATTTATTATTTTGATCCATCAAGAGTTGAGGAGGAGTCTCCCGACACTTGGTATTTCCCACGCGCAAGGCGTGAGACAATGACGCTTGCCAGCGGAAGTATAATTGAGAGAATGAGCGTAAAGAATGCTTCTGCCAAGGGATATTACACAGCGGAAAAGCTTGAGCGTATGCATTACGAGCCAATTGAAGAGCCTGTGGCTTATACCTACAAGGCGGACAAGTCGGTTCTTTATTTTTACGATAAGAAAACGGCAAAAAGGCTTCCGCTTATGTGCGTTGCCTGCGGTGGCGCTGTTCGTTACAGAAAAAAGCTGTGCAAGGAGTGCTATGAAAAGGACCTTGCCGTAAGACGCGAGGAGGGCAACGCTTACAGAGCCCAGAACTTTGGTATGGATAGGGCAAAGGTATTGTTTTTTGACCTTGAACTTACGGGATTTTACGACCATGACGAGATACTCTCTATTACAATTGTTGACGGATTTGGAAATCTTGTTCTTGATACGCTCGTAAAACCGATAAGGACTAAGAGCTGGAAGCGTACCGAGGAGATACATAAAATAACTCCCGCTATGGTTCAGGACGCCCCGGCGCTTTCTGAGCTCGTTCCAAGACTTAAAGAAATTTTTGCAGATGCGGAAAATGTTATAGCTTACGGAGTTTCCACCGATTACAGCCATATAAAGCACATTTATGAGGATATGGCAGAGAGGGAGGAATTCCACAAAAAGATACGCTGCTGCGCAAACGAGTTTGTAAGATATTCGCACGAGAATTGCCCCGACCTGCTTCACGCATCGCTTACAGATGCTATGAGCTGTTTTGAAATAGAGTGGGAGGGCGTTGCCCATTCCTCTATTGCTGACACGATAGGTTGCAGAAAGGTCTGGGAGGCATTGTTCCCCAATTATTATATAAACTGAGGAGATAATTATGGATAGCTTTTTCGGATTTGACAAGGTGAGCGCTCACGATGAGGGGCAGGAGCTCCTTATGACAGTTTACAATCCTTCCGAGCTTGCTGTTGTTGAGAGCATTCTTAATGACGCGCAGATACCTTATCTCAAAAAGGATAGGGGCGCTGGCGGAAGCATGAAGATAATTGCGGGCTATTCGGTATTTGGCACGGATATTTTTGTTCTTTCCGAGCATTTGGAGGAGGCCAAGGCTATCTTCGAGAACGCTGAATTTGTTGACGAAGATGTATCGGAGGAGAGCGATGATTAAGGAAATACTGCTGTGCAAGTACGGTGAGATAGTTCTCAAGGGTGCAAACCGCAAGTATTTTGAGGATATGCTTTGCCGTGAGATGAAAAAGAGGGCTAAGGCATACGGAAAATTTGATATTTACAGAGCGCAAAGCACTATATACATTGAGCCGCTTGACGAGAGCGCAGATGTGGACGGAATGTTTTACGCCGCATCTAAGGTCTTTGGTATAGTTGCTATTTCACGCGCGGCGGTATGCCAAAAGTCCATGGAGGACATTTCCCGCGTGACTGCCGAATACATTCCCGCATTTTTGGAGGGAAAGAGAACATTCAAGGTCGAGGCAAAGCGCTCGGACAAGTCCTTTGCGCTGGATTCTATGGAGATATCCCGCGAGATAGGCGGAGTTGTGCTTGAAAACTGTCACAAAATAAAGGTCGATGTTCACAATCCCGATGTTGTCGTTAAGGTAGAGATACGCGAGTTTGGCGCTTATGTCAGCGCAGGTCAGTTCAAGGGCGCGGGCGGTATGCCGATAGGAAGTAACGGCAGAGCAATGCTTTTGCTTTCAGGCGGTATTGATTCTCCCGTGGCGGGATACATGATATCAAAGCGAGGCGTGTATCTTGACGCTATCCACTTTGAGTCGTTTCCTTACACGAGCGAGAGAGCAAGAGAAAAGGTTCTTGAACTTGCAAAGATAGTTTCCGAATATGCGGGAGATATAAAGGTACACATCGTATCGCTGACGCATATTCAGGAGGAGCTTGTAAAGGCTTGTGACGAGGATTATTTTACGCTCCTGCTTCGCCGCTACATGATGACTATTGCAGAGCGAGTTGCAAAGCAAAAGGGCTGTTCGGCGCTTGTTACGGGTGAGAGCCTCGGACAAGTAGCATCGCAGACTATGCAGGCGCTGGGAGTTACCGATTCATGCGTAAGCATGCCCGTGTTCCGTCCTTGCATTGGCATGGACAAGGAGGAGATAGTGCAGATATCGAGGAAGATAGGCGCGTTTGAAACATCTATCCAGCCTTATGAGGATTGCTGTACTGTGTTTACGCCCAAGCACCCAAAGACAAAGCCCGAGCTTGAAAAGGTAAAGGCGCAGGAGGATAAGCTTCCGTTCGAGGAACTTGTCGAGGAAGCGATAGGAACTCTTTACACTGTTCATATAACACCTGAATATTGATATAAAAAGGTCTTACGGATTTATCCGTAAGACCTTTTTGCTTGTTATTCATCGCCACCGAGCGTTCCCTCAGCAACTCTGTTCATGTATTCTTCCATGGTAATGAGAACATTTCGAGGCTTGTTTCCGTCAGGCTGTGAAACATATCCCATTTGTTCCATTGTGTCTATTATCTTTGCGGCTCTGCCGTATCCAACGCCAAGTCTTCTTTGCATAAGAGAGGTGGATATTTTTCCGCTCTCAATGGCAAGCTTGACTGCGTCACGGAATTTGGAATCTCCGCCCTCGTCTGATGAGTCGGAATTGAATGCGGCTTCCTTTTTGCTCATTCCGCACTTTGCCGCTTCTTCCTCTATCTTATTGATAAAGTCTGTGTTGTAGCGTACCTCGCCGTTGTTTTCCTTGATAAAGGAAACTATACGCTCTATTTCGTTCTCGCTTACGAAAGCGCCCTGAACGCGCAATGGCTTAGTAGCGCCCACGGGAGCAAAGAGCATATCTCCGCGTCCTATGAGGTTTTCTGCGCCAGCTACATCAATTATAGTTCTTGAATCAACCTGCGACATTACCGTACAAGCGATACGAGAGGGCACATTTGCCTTTATAAGTCCCGTGATAACATCGACTGAGGGACGCTGAGTTCCGAGTATCATGTGGATACCTGCGGCTCTCGCTTTTTGCGCTATGCGGCAGATAGATGTTTCAACTTCCTCGCGCGCAGTCATCATGAGGTCGGCAAGCTCATCTATAATTATTACCATGTGTGGCATGAATTCAAGCTCGGGATCGCTTTCGGCAGCGGCATTGTAGCTCGCTATGTCACGAACTCCCGCCTGCTCTATAAGCTCAAAGCGGCGTTCCATTTCTGCAACCGCGCTCGAAAGAGCGCCTGCCGCCTTTTTGGGATCGCTGACTATCGGGCAGTAGAGGTGAGGAATGTTCTTATACATATTGAACTCAACTTTTTTGGGGTCGATAAGTATGAGCTTTACCTCATCGGGCTTTGCCTTGTAAAGGATACTGAGTATTATACAGTTGATACATATTGATTTACCCGAGCCTGTTGTACCCGCGATAAGCAAGTGAGGCATTTTGGCAATATCGAAGTGTATTGGATTTCCGCCGACATCCATGCCGAGCGCGGCGGTAAGCTTACTCTTGGACTCGGTGAATTTTGGCGTATCTATAAGGTCACGCAAATAAACTGTTGCGCGTGTCTGGTTGGGTACTTCTATACCAACAGCCGCTTTGCCCGGGATAGGCGCTTCTATTCTTACGCCTGAGGTGGCAAGGTTGAGCGCTATATCATCTCTGAGGTTTGCTATTGAGCGGACACGCGTTCCGACCTCGGGCTTGAGCTCGTAACGGGTTATCGTAGGACCTCTTGAATATGTGACCTCTTGAATTCCTACTCGGAAGCTACGAAGCGTTTCAACGAGAGCCTTTGCGTTGCGTTGAAGCTCTTCGGTGTGGTCGGTCGTGTCAACATCCTTGTTGGCTACCAAAAAGTCCATTGAGGGGAAGACATATGGAGCTATGAGATTTGCGTACCCCTCATCGTCATCCTTGGGAGCTACTGCCGCCACGTCCTCGAAAAGCTCGTCCTTTGACATTTGAGAAATGTCAAGCTTGGGGGGAGGTGCGGGAGTGGGCTCTTTGACTTGGGGTGAAGCTTGTGACTCGGGCTTGCGAGCCTCGGCTATGGGTGTGTCAAAGCCCTTCATTATGTTATCAATATTATCAAATTCGTTTGTATCAAATCCACTGTCACCGCCAAAGTCGAGCCCCTGCTCGGGTACGGCGGTCTTTTTTGCCGCTTTTGCCGCGGCGGTGGGAATTATAACGGGTTGGCTTTCTGCGCGTTCGTTACCCTGCGAGATAAGCTCGTCCACGCTCATGTCGCGCGCCGCTGCGCTGTTGTCGTGAGTAGCGAGCTTTGTAGCCATGGGAACAGGTGTAGGAGTGGGGGCTTTTGCCGCCTGCTCCTCTCTTTGCTTTTCAAGCTCTTTCTTTTCCTCTGCCTTGCGTGCTGCACTTTCAATGTGGCGTTCTCTTATCTTTGTCAGAATGAAATCGGGTGTAATTCCGAGCGCGAGGGGGATAAAGAATATTAGCGCGATTATTATTATAACGGTTGCCAATACGGTGTCAAACAGTAAGAACAGACTTGAAAGCATACCGCCGAAAACGCCTCCGCCTTCGCCGTCCCAGCCGTCCGACCAGAAATCGCCGATATAGAAGTCGGATTGTTCTGCGATAACGCCAATGAGAGCCGATATGAGAATAAATGAGATTGCTGTCATTACAACGGCAACTGTCATTCTGCGCTTTGCCTTTAAATATTCGGCGTGTCTGTCTCCGCCTGCTGTGATAGCGTCCTCAGGCCAGAGAATATTATAGATGCACCATCTTACTCCTATGTATCCGAGTACGAGAGGAAGTCCGTATGCAGACATTCCAAAGAAAGCGCAGAACAGACAGAACATTCCCTCCCCGAGAACTCCCGCACTTCCGTCAAGGGCAAGAAGTATAAAGCATATTGCCAAAACTACCGCAAACGCGCAAAAAACATATGGCGTGATCTTCATTCCAAGACTTCTTTTTGCTGTCTTGGCTCTGCCTGTCCCTGCGCTCATGTTTTCTTTGAACTTAGGCGCGGACTTGCGGGCGTTTGGTTTTGATGATTTTTTTGCTGGCATATTATAATCTCCTATGATTTATGGGATTTAAACCTTTATAATGGGGAATACTTGTTTTAAAAAACACCTAATTAATTATAACATAAATACTTGATAGTTGCAAGGATTTTGAAAAAAATAATCGCTTTTGAGGAGATAGAAATGAAAAAGGTCAATAGCTCACGCCCAAATATGGCATTTTGGCTGTTGCTTGTCGGAGTTGCCGCGGGAATGCTGAACGGCTTGCTTGGCGCAGGCGGAGGAATAATAGTTGTTTACGCAGTAACACGCTTTAAACTATGCGAGCATGGAGATAAGAACGGAGCGTTCTCTACCGCGCTTTGCGTAATGCTACCCGTTTCCGTTGTGTCCTGCATTATCTACGCGGTGAGAGGGCATACCTCCTTGCAGGGCTTTGGCGTGTTTATATTGCCCGCGGTCATAGGCGGAGCGCTTGGGGGCATTTTCCTTGGGAGGATAAAGCCCGATATTCTGAAAAAGGCGTTCGCGGGGCTTATAGTAATTTCGGGAATTATTCTTATCATGAGGTGAGTAAATGACGGCTATCTATATTATAATTGCGTTTTTTATTGCTCTTATATCTGGGCTAGGAATTGGCGGTGGCGGATTATTTGCGACCTATCTTGCTATATTTACGAGCCTTCCTCAGCTTTCTGTTCAGGGGTATAACCTGATGTTTTTTATTTTTTGCGCGGGAGCATCGGTCATAGCGCAGATATTCAGGCGGAAAATAAATATGCGCGTGGTAGCTCTCATGGCGCTCGGCGGTGTTGCGGGCTCATTGTTAGGCTCTCTTTTGACGCTCGTGCTTCCCGAGGAATATCTAAGGAAGCTGTTTGGAATAATGCTCGTTGCAACGGGACTTATCTCGCTTCGTTCCGCATTTATGCAAAAATATTCCAAAAAGTCATCGACCTATACGGACACTAAATCAAATAATGCGGGAGAAAGCAATAATGACAGACGCGAAAAAGAGGACACCTAGCAGGTGAGCCCTCTTTTTTGTCGAATTCTTTTTTTGCTCCGTTACATATTTTGACACGGCTTTCGCTCTTCTCGTGTTAAAATATCAGCACTACTTAAAACGGAGATGCATATGAACAGAGGAGAGCAGATACAAACAACGAACAAAGACCGTACAATTACTGAAAAAGGGGAATGGGCAAGGCGAATTCTGGACGGAGCGCTACGCGTGGCGGCGGCATACGCGCTTGGAAGGGCGCAGCTTCCGTTCGGCGCGTTGCCGTTCGGCTTTGCCGCGCTTTCTGCCACGGGAGGTCATGTCGCATTCGTTGCGGCGGGACTTGCGCTTTCACTGATAGAAAGGGAGAATGCAGCGGCATATCTCGCTTCATATGCGATCGTGCTTTTGCTCAGAGCGGTCGTTTGCGTTGTCGGTGATACGGCAAATAAAAGCGAGGGGCTGTTTAGGGAGCATATATCCATAAGAGCGATCGTGTGCGCCGTTGGAGCTTTTTGCGTGGGGCTTTATCGTTTGAGCGAGGGCGGATTTCTTTATTATGACCTTTTTGGGGCTATAATTTCAATATGCGTAAGCGCTGTTTTCGCGTGTTTGTTTTATACGCTTGAAAACGAGAGAGCGGGGGATTTTGCCCGAACGCTTGGGCTTACCGCGCTGCTTTGCGCCGTTGCGTGGGGAATAAGGAATGTCGAGCTTTATGGAATAAGCATAGGAGTGCTGTTCTCGATGCTTGCTTCGCTTATCGTTATGAGAAAAAAAGGACTTTTACACGGAACGCTTATAGCGCTTTCAACAGGACTTTGTGTTTCTTTGAGCTTTGCTCCGTTGTTTGTTTTCGGAACGGTGCTGTATAGCTTTTTGGGAACAGTTACGCCGTTCTTTGGAGCGGTAGCTTCGTTGGGTGTAGGAGTGGCGTGGGGAATATATATACAAGGCATTGGGGCATTAAGTGCTCTTTTACCTGCGCTGTTGGCGGCAAATTTTGTTTTTCTTACGGTGGATAGATTGTATCTTTCATTGGATAAAGCGGCGCTTTTCCATGAGAAGACAGAGCAGGTGGCGCTTACGCCAACCCTTGTTACAAACGACATATCTCTTGCGCGGCTGAACGACACAGCGCACAGAATAAAGCTTTTATGCGAGGGCTTTTCCTCGCTTTCGGATATGTTGATAAAAGCGGACATATCCGACACAGAGCAAGACCTTTGCTTTGAGCTGG
>JAGCJD010000224.1 GCA_017648425.1 Clostridia bacterium
CATATGGAAAAGGTGACCTTGGGAAGAGATTGCTATATCGGAATGGGAGTTTGTATAATGTATTCGGGCAATGTTGGAGATGGCTCGATAGTAGGAGCAGGCTCAGTGGTAGTTCATCCTATCCCTCCGTATTCCGTAGCTGTCGGTTGTCCCGCAAAGGTGATCAAAGAGCGCAAAAAACAATCTTGAGGTCGACTTGCAGAGGCAGAGTGTATTTTTAACTGTTCTTGTAGCGACCTTTCTAACGGGTGTGAAATATGTATTATGGAATGATCATAGGAGCTGTTATACTGTTCGGTTTACAGTTCCAGCTGAATAATAAATATCAAGGCGCTAGCGGAAACACGGCAGCCGTATCATTTTTATTCTCGTTTATTTACAGTATTGCGGGTGGATTATTCATTTTTGTACTGAATGGGCTTGAATTTGAATTTACTTGGTTTACCGTTTGTATGGCGCTAGCTGCCTCTACAAATTCGATTTTTTACATCTTTTGTTCATTAAAGGCGTTTGAACGGATAAGCCTATCTATGTATTCCTTATTCGCTATGCTGGGTGGAATGCTGTTGCCGTTTTTGACAGGTCTTGTGTTCTTTGATGAGGCTATTACTCCTGGAAAGCTCCTATGCGTTGGACTTATCTTTTTGGCGCTGACCTTGACGGTGACAGAAGTAAAAATGAAAGATGGGTGGATATACTATATCGGAGTGTTCTTCCTGAACGGAATGGCAGGCGTTCTGTCTAAGCTTTACGGTGAAGCTTCGTTTGAAAAAAGTAGCTCGGGAGTTTATTCTGTATGGATAGCGATCTGCACAGCTCTTATTTCGGGAGTGATACTGCTTTTCATGAATAAGAGGGTAAAAAGACCGAGCCGTGTTGCTTCGATTTGCGCTGTGGGATACGGATTTTGCAATAGCCTTGGGAATTATTGGCTTGTTGTTGCGTTGGCGTTTGTTCCTGCCTCTGTGCAATATCCGTTTGTTACGGGAGGAGTTATAATCATATCGGTGCTTATTGCTACCTTGGGTAAGCAAAAACCATCATTAAAGGAATATTTTGCAACGGCAATTTCCTTTGTAGGACTTTTGCTGTTGATGCTGTGTTAAAAAATCAAGTAAAGGGGGCATGACAGTGAAAACATCTACCGAAATCGACTCTTTCGCAAAATTTGTTGGTGAAGAAAAGGCTGTTGAATTGATTGGAAAAGCCGGATTTGATGCATGGGATTTTACAATGCTCAATATGGGAATATACAATTGGGAAACTAACAGGCTCGAGGATACTACTCATCCGCTCAATCAACCGCAATATCTTAAATTTGCAAGGGAATTGAAAAAGATTGGAGAAGCTTATGGAATGGTGTGCAATCAATCTCACGCGCCGTTTCCTACCGACCGTATGCCGTTGGATTATATCAAGCGCTCTATTGAATGTACTGCGGAGGCGGGGGGAACGATTTGTGTTATTCACCCTGACTGTTATGCAAGCGCTGAGAAGAACGCCGAGTATTATCAATCGCTTTTGCCGTTTGCAAAGGATCACGGCGTAAAAATAGCAACGGAGAATATGTGGGATTGGAAGCCCGGAGCTCCTACAAGCTGTTTTGCCGCGTGCGCGACCTCTGAGGACTTTGTAAAGCACATTGATCTTGTAAACGATCCGTATTTTGTTGCTTGTCTTGATATTGGTCATGCGGAGATGAAAGGCTCGGGAAGCGGAGCTGCTAATATGATAAGAGCTTTGGGACACAGATTGCAGGCGTTACATATCCATGACAACAATCAGATAAGCGATGCTCACCAGATCCCGTTTTCTATGAATGTTGACTTTGTGGAGATAGCCAAGGCGTTGAAGGAGGTCAATTATACGGGCTTCCTTACCTTGGAGGCGATCGGATTTGTAAAGGACGGCTCTATGGAGCATTTGCTTGATTCTGCAAAGCAGCTTTTGGAAAGCGTAAAACGCTTGGATATGCTTATGAGTGAGTGAAAATAAAAGTATAGGATTTTTTGATTAAAAATAAAAGGAGCGTATTGGAATGAAAAAACAATTTGAAACTTTGGGCGTTATGATTGATATGTCCCGAAATGCAGTAATGAGCGTTGAAAGCCTTAAACAGTATTTTCTTATTTTGAAGAAAATGGGCTACAACTGTGTAATGCTTTATACTGAGGATACCTATGAGGTGGACAACGAGCCGTATTTCGGCTATATGAGAGGTAGGTATTCTAAGTCTGAAATGAAGGAGCTGGACGCCTTTGCTACGAGCTTGGGTATTACCATTATTCCTTGTATTCAAACATTGGCGCACCTTAACGCTATCTTCCGTTGGAATCAATATCCCAGAGATTGCAACGATATCATGCTTACCGAGCACGAGCGCACATATGAGCTCATCGACAATATGTTTGCAACGCTTTCTGAGTGCTTTGCTTCTCGTAAGATACATATTGGAATGGACGAGGCGGATATGCTCGGACGCGGCAAATATCTTGATATTCACGGATACACAAATGTAAACGAGGTAATGAAGCGTCATTTGGATAGGATCTGCGAGATAGCAAAGAAGTATGACTATGAGCTCATGCTTTGGTCGGATATGTACTTCCGCTCGTGGAATAACGGAGGATACCTTATTCCCAAGAAGCAAGTGCCCAAGGAAGTAGTAGAATCTGTTCCCGAATCGGTAATACCCGTTTATTGGGATTATTACAGAACCGAGGAATCCAATTACAGCGATATGATAGAAAATCACAAGCAATTCTCCAAGAACATCTGGTTTGCGGGCTGTGCTTGGTCTTGGGACGGCTTGGCGCCCTTCAATCGCTTTACATTGAAGGCTATGGTTCCCGCGCTTAACGCATGCAGAAAGCACAAGGTCAAGAATATTTTGTTCACGATGTGGGGAGATGACGGAGCTGAATGCTCTCACTTCTCTCAGCTTGCCGTTCTGCTTTACCTTGCGGAATACGCTAAGGGCAACACAGATGAGGAAAAGATCAAGGCTAAGTTTAAGCGCATAACCGGTATGGATTATGATGAGTTTATGGCGCTGGAGTGTCCCAACGATGTTGTTGAATACGAGGGACTTCCTCG
>JAGCJD010000225.1 GCA_017648425.1 Clostridia bacterium
GCTACCTTCTGAAAGCTCCGAGCATGTACAGCACCTTTGGCTCGCTCCCCGGAATCAAGGCGTTCACGGCGGCAGTCATTGGAGGTATAGGCTCGATCCCAGGCGCTATGCTTGGTGGAATTTTGCTCGGAATTATTGAGTGCTTTGCTCAGTCTGTTCCTGCAATATCTCCTTATACGGACGCCATTGAGTTCTCAATTTTGATAATACTTCTTTTGGTTAAGCCCTCGGGACTTCTCGGAAAGATGAGAAGGGAGAAGGTGTGATCATGGGAAAATTTAAAAATAATATCAACTGTATAGCGATAGCTGCCTTTACGGTGATTTTTGCCGTGCTTTCTCTTTTGGGTGTAGTGAAGGCATCAACCGCCAACCTGCTTGAAGATATTGCGATAAAGATAATTCTTGCGGTTTCTTTGAGCCTTGTTGTTGGCTTTTTGGGCGAGCTTTCTCTGGGACACGCAGGATTTATGTGCGTGGGCGCTTATCTTGGCGGAAAAATGTCGGTTATTTTGGTAGAGCCTCTCGGCAACGGATTTCTGACATTGATCGTATCTCTGCTTGTTGGAGCTTTGTGCGCCGCCGCTTGCGGATTCCTTATAGGACTTCCTGCGCTCAGGCTCAGAGGTGACTATCTGGCTATAACTACGCTTGCCTTTGGCGAGATCGTTAAAACTATTTTTATGAACACGAGCAAGGAGAGCTTTGGAGGCCCAGAGGGACTTACCGATACTCCTCGCTTTGACAAAAATTATTTCTACATAGTATGCTTTGTTATGGTTTTGGTGACCTTGTTCGTTATTCAAAATCTTATCCGAAGCAAGCACGGAAGAGCCTTGAAGGCGATTCGTGACAACGAAATAGCTGCAAGAGCTACGGGAATAAATATAACGAACTACAAGTTGCTTGGCTTTGTGATCTCAGCTGCTTTTGCGGGAATTGCAGGTGTGCTGTTCAGCTTTACAAAGACAAACTTTTCGAGCCAGATGTTTGATTATAACTATTCCATTGAGATACTCGTTATAGTGGTTCTCGGCGGAATGGGTAGCATTAACGGCTCTATTATAGCGGCGGTTCTTGTTACATTCCTCAACCGTTATCTTGCAAACATTCTTACGGGCAATCTTGCGGTCCTCAAAGACCTCATTTATGCCCTCGTGCTTATTGCGATAGTTATTTACAATAACGCTCCCGCGTTTGCAGATTTCAGAGAAAAGCACAACGCAAGAAAGCTAATTGAAAAGGTAAAGGGGGGTTCGTGACATGGCAGAGAAAATTTTTGATGCTGATGGAAATGAAATAATCCTTAAAACCGATCACTTGTGCATTCAGTTTGGCGGACTTAAAGCGGTAAACGATGTTAACCTTGAAATCAAAAAAGGTGAGCTTTACGGTCTTATCGGACCTAACGGAGCGGGAAAAACTACGGTGTTCAACATTCTGACCGGAGTTTACAAGCCCACCTCGGGCAGAGTTTATCTGTCTGGCGAGGATATTACGGGAAAATCTCCTATGGATGTAAACAAAAAGGGAATTGCGAGAACTTTCCAAAACATAAGACTGTTTTCTAATCTTACAGTTCTTGAAAATGTTATGGTAGGTCTTTCAAATCAGATCCCATGCTCTGTTTTTGAGTCTGTTTTCCGTCTTCCGAGGCATAAAAAGAGTGAAAAGGAATATACAGAGCGTGCGCACGAGCTTTTAAAGGTGTTTGGGCTTGATGAATTTGCTGATTATCTGGCGTCCAATCTGCCATATGGTAAGCAGAGAAAGCTTGAAATTGCAAGAGCTATGGCGACAAATCCCACTCTTTTGCTTCTTGACGAGCCTGCGGCGGGAATGAACCCCAATGAAACGCAGGAGCTTATGGACGATATTACATTCATAAGGAAAAATTTTGGAATTACTATACTGCTGATCGAGCACGACATGAAGCTTGTCAGCGGTATTTGCGAAAAACTGACTGTTCTTAATTTCGGCACGGAGCTTGCAAAGGGTAATACCTCAGATGTGCTTGCTGACGCAGAGGTCGTCAGGGCGTATTTGGGTGAATGACGGAGGGAAATATGGCAAAATCCAATAAAACAGAATTTGTACCCTCTGAGCATTTGCTGGAGGTAAATGATCTGCAAGTAAATTACGGTGTTATTCGCGCGCTCAAAGGTATATCCTTTTATGTTGACAGAGGAGAGATAGTTTCTCTTATCGGCGCAAACGGCGCGGGAAAGACTACCACGCTTCATACGATAACGGGTCTTCTTCGTCCTGTTGGCGGTCAAATGATATACGCTAATCAGGATCTTTCGAAAGTTCCTGCGCACAAGGTCGTTTCCATGGGACTTGTTCATGTTCCCGAGGGACGCAGAATATTCCAAAGCTTGAGCGTTTATGAAAATCTTCGTATGGGCGCGTATTCTCAAAAGGATAAGAGCAGAATAGAGGAAAACATGAAGCTCGTATTCAGCCTTTTCCCTCGACTTGAAGAGAGAAAAAAGCAGATGGCGGGAACGCTTTCGGGCGGTGAGCAGCAGATGCTTGCAATGGGCAGAGCTTTGCTTTCAGACCCTGAAATGGTCGTTCTTGACGAGCCCTCCATGGGACTTTCTCCCTTGCTTGTTTCAGAGGTGTTTGATATAATCAAGACCTTCCGTGAAAACGGAAAAACGGTATTGCTTGTTGAACAGAACGCGAAAAAGGCTATGTCTATTTCTGACAGAGTTTATGTTCTTGAAACGGGCTCTATCATTAAAGAGGGCAAGGCAAGTGACCTTATTAATGACGAAAGTATTAAAAAGGCATATCTTGGAGAATAAAAACATTAAAATTGCATATAAAAACAGCTCGATTTTTAAATCGAGCTGTTTTTTGCTTTAGCTTTTTGCTTAGCAGGTGTATTGCATATATTCCTGACCGTCAAGAGCTCTGAATGAAAAAACACCTTTTTCAAAAAGTATATATCCTCGGGGTGTGCTTTCCTTAGGTATTGTCACAGAACCCGGGTTTATATAGGTATTGGAGTTCCCAAACGGTATTGCGCAACTTACATGAGTATGCCCGTGGAGAAGCACATCGCCTTTTTTTAGTGGGGGTAGGTTGGAAAGATTGAATTTGTGGCCGTGTGTCGCGAACATTCTTACACCGTCAGCCTCGATAAAAGCATAATCCGCGAGAATTGGAAATTCAAGCACCATTTGGTCGACCTCGGTGTCACAATTTCCTCTTACGCAAAGAAGCTCGTCCTTTACAGAGTTTAAAAGGCTAATGACTTCCTTGGGAGCATAGTTTTCAGGCAGGTCATTTCTCGGGCCGTGATAGAGTATATCGCCGAGCAACAAAAGTCTGTCCGCTCCGCTTTCCATGTAAGCGTTGACTACTGCCTGAGCCGAGTTTATGTCTCCGTGTATATCCGATGCAATAAGTATCTTCATTATCTTACATTTCCGTTTCCGTTTATTAGGTATTTTTCCGTGGTCAATGCCGAAAGTCCCATAGGGCCTCTTAC
>JAGCJD010000226.1 GCA_017648425.1 Clostridia bacterium
CAATGAGGCGTTTGGTACAGGTACAGCGGCAGTTGTATCTCCCATAGGTCTGCTTGATACGGGTGACGATAAAATGGTCATAAACGGCGGAGAGATCGGCGAGATCGCTCAAAAACTTTATGATACGCTCACGGGTATCCAGTGGGGTAAGATAGAGGATACCTTTGGCTGGACCGTTAAGGTAAACTGATAATTTTTTCTACCGCAGGTGCATTTTATGTATCTGCGGTAGAGTGCGTTATTTGAAATGTATAATAAACGAATAATATACACAAAACAATGCATAAACGATGTATAATATTCATTATTGTGTATAATGACATAAAAATATCATAAAAGTTGTCAAAATATCGTTGTTCGGCTTATTGACATATCATTCCAAATGGTGTATAATATACAAGAAGATAGGATATCGCTCATTTTAAGAGTGATTTTAAAGAAAAATCTAATGAAATGCCGATAAGGCTTGGAGGAAAATATGGATAAGAAGAATATTAAAAAGGTCGTTCTTGCATACTCTGGCGGACTTGACACATCTATCATTATTCCGTGGCTCAAAGAGAACTACAATAACTGTGAGGTAATTGCAGTCAGCGGAAATGTAGGACAGAGCGATGAGCTTGAAGGACTTGAAGAAAAGGCAATAAAGACAGGTGCTTCCAAGATATACATTGAGGACCTTACCGAGGAATTTGTTGAGGATTATGTAATTCCTACTGTTATGGCAGGAGCAAAGTACGAGGAATATATGCTCGGCACATCATTTGCTCGTCCCGTTATCGCAAAGCGTATAGTTGAGATAGCAAAGGCAGAGGGCGCTGACGCTATTTGTCATGGCTGTACAGGTAAGGGTAACGACCAGGTTCGTTTTGAACTTACTATAAAGGCGTTTGCACCGGATATGCCCATTATCGCTCCTTGGCGTGAGTGGGATATCAAATCCCGTGAGGAAGAGATAGAGTACGCGGAGGCACATAATGTTCCGCTTAAAATAAACCGTGAGACCAACTATTCAAAGGATAAGAATATGTGGCACCTCAGCCACGAGGGACTTGACCTTGAAGATGCGGGCAACGAGCCTCTTTACGAGAAAGAGGGCTTCCTTGAAATGGGCGTATCTCCCATTAAAGCTCCCGATGCTCCCACATATATTACACTTGATTTTGTTAAGGGACGCCCCGTTGCATTCAATGGCGAAAGCATGAGCGCAAAGGATATTATTCTCAACCTTAACAAGGTTGGCGGTGAGAACGGAATAGGACTTCTCGACATAGTTGAGAACCGTCTTGTCGGAATGAAGTGCCGCGGTGTTTACGAAACTCCCGGCGGAGCTATTCTTTACGCTGCACACGATTACTTGGAAACTCTTTGTCTTGACAAGTACACAGCGCACAAAAAGCAGGAGCTTGCAATAACATTTGCAGACCTCGTTTATAACGGTCAGTGGTTCACACCTCTTCGTGAGGCTCTTTCCGCATTCGTTGATAAAACACAGGAGAATGTTACGGGTAAGGTAAAGCTTAAACTCTACAAGGGTAACATTATCAAGGCGGGTGCATGGAGTGACTATTCGCTCTATTCCGAGGAGATAGCAACCTTTGGCGAGGACAATGTTTACAATCAGGCTGATTCCGCAGGCTTTATCAATCTCTTTGGATTGCCGATAAAGGTTCAGGCGCAGGTAAACGCAAAAAACAATAAGAAATAATCTAAGGAGCTTTTTGCCTGGCACTCTTGAAAAAAGGGTGGCGGGCAAAACGTGTATAAAACGCTATGGAAAAAATGTGGGCAGGAAGGTTTGCCAAGGCGCTGGATAGCATGGCAGACGACTTTAATTCGTCAATTCGCTTTGACTGTAAAATGTACAAGC
>JAGCJD010000227.1 GCA_017648425.1 Clostridia bacterium
ATTGATATTAGCATAAACACAAAAACCCTCGGAGAGTCCGAGGGCTTGTATATTTTGGTTTGCACAAAAATATATAAAAAATTTGGTTATTATGTCAATATAATAATTGTCGGAATAGTGGTATAATTATGTTGAAATAATTGGTTTTATTAGAATGTGCAGACCATCAATATTTATATTTATAGAGGTACAAGCAATATGATAAACAGCAAAGGTATAAGAATTTTGTGCTATGTGGCTATGGGTATATCTTACTTTATAGCAATTATTTTATTGATATGCGGTTGTTCCGCTTTGGTTAATGATAAGGTGTACCTTGGTATAGGATTGATAATAATATCATTTTTTATCCCACTGTTTACCACACTATCACTTTATCCAATATTTGCACTCTCTTTGATCGAGAGCCATGTTGCAGATCTAAATGCTAATGTAGAAAAGTTGACTGAGAAAATTAGCTGTACATCTCCTAAGCCTGCATCAACGATTTTGCATGAACCTAAAAAAGCCTTTCAAGATGCAGCATACAAAACTCAGTCCTCGTTGTCACCCACGCCACCTTTTGAGGAGGCTTTAAATTTTATAAATCAAAAATATAGTATACAAATAGATATTTTCGATGACCTAATTACCATAAAAGAAAAGATATTAAAAATAGATGCCGTTGATAATTTGACAAAAATTTTTGTAAATCGGATAGCTAATGCCAATAATTTTGACGAGGTTTGTTCCATTATAAAAATGCACCACACGGTAAGTAAAAATACATTTACAAAACAATAAATATAAAAAGAGATAAAAATCATGTTAAAAATATCGGTAAAACAGTTGAAAATTTAGCCAAGGTATTATTTGTTTTTGGTATTGCTTTATCAGTTCTTTAACATAAATATCAATGTTTTCATGAACACGAAAGCCCTCGGAGCAATCCGAGGGCTTATCTTTTTATTTATGCGTTAATATTAAATTCGCTCTTTAGAATGGCGCAAATGCCTATTGTTTTGTATTCTCCTATGACGAGCATATAGTCCTTATGGTAGCCCTCGAGGGACATTCCGAGCTTTTCGGCAAGGCGCAGGGACGCTGTGTTTCCTTGCATAAATCTTGCTTCTATACGGTGAAGCTCAAGACGCTCAAAGCCCAGACTAAGTATATGACTTGTCGCTTCAAATCCGTATCCCTTACGGTGATATTCGGGATTCAGCACATAGCCTATCTCGGCGGAATTGTTTTGCAGGTCTATTTTTGTAAAGCCGACCGTTCCTATCATTTTGCCGCTATCGGCAAGTGTTACCGCCCAATCGTAAAAGTCGCAGGTGGCGTATCGCCTTTCGATATATGCGAGGTAATCTCTTGTGTATGCGACCGAGGGGTGGGGCGACCACAGGAGAAATTCGGTCACATCCTCACGGCAGGCGTATTCGTACATATCGTATGTGTCTTTTGTGCTCATGGGGCGGAGAACAAGTCTTTCAGTACTGAGCGTTGGCATTTTTGAAAATATTTTATATAATTTTTTTGGCGTTTTATCGTGCTTCATTTTTTTGCCTCTTAAATTTTTATGGTACTATATCATTATAAACAAAAATTGGTCGTTTTTCAATATAAAAGGAAAATTTTATGAAAAATTATTTCAAAAAGCGCTCCTTTTTTTATTGTATGTTTGACAAATACTGTTTTTTGTGCTATAATTACTATGAATAACGATAATTTTTGAGAGGGAGGGCAGTGTATGTACGGAACGAGCAAGACGCTTGGTATTTTAGGCGGTCTTGGACCTATGTCAAGCGTATATTTTTACGAGATGCTTACCTCTCACACCAGGGCGGATAGGGATCAGGATCACCTTAACATATTAATATCCTCCCGCGCCGACACTCCCGACAGAACGGATTTTATTCTCGGACGCTCAAACGAAAACCCTTTGTATGTAATGAAGAACGAGGTGGCGCGTCTTATCGGTGCAGGCGCTGATGTGATAGCCATACCCTGCAACACTGCTCATAATTTTTACGAGCAGATAAGCGCTGATTGCTCCGTGCCTGTGATAAACATTATACGGCAGACGGCCCTTTTTTGCCACCGCGAGGGAATAAAGAGAGTGGGTGTGCTTGCAACCGAGGGCACTGTGGCTTCGGGCGCTTACCGCGATGTTTTTGCTATGGCGGGTATTGAGTGCGTTTTCCCCGATAAAGCGGGGCAGGACGCTATTACGGATATAATTTACTCCCAGGTCAAAAAGGGAATTGCCCCCGATATTGATTCGTTTTTAGAGGTGTCGGGTACGCTTAAAGCTCAGGGCTGTGATAGGATAATTCTTGGTTGCACAGAGCTTTCACTTATAAAACGAATGGGTGTGATTGACGCGGATCTGTTCTTGGATTCGCTTGAGGTGCTTGCGTATTCGGCGATAAAAATGTGTGGGAAGCAGCCCACGGGCTTTGACGCTCACATAATGAGCTTTTGCGTTTGATTCTGTTTGGAAAGGAAAAGAAGATGATTTTAAAGGATTTGATTTCGGTCATTGATTACAATGAGGTTATAAATCGTTC
>JAGCJD010000228.1 GCA_017648425.1 Clostridia bacterium
ATAAAAATTCTTTTTTGCGTTCCGTCACGATTTTCGGTAACAGCTCTTACCACCTCGGGAATTATATCTCCCGCCTTGCGAACGATAACCGTATCCCCAAGCATTATATCTCTTTTGTTGATAAAATCAAGATTATGAAGCGTTGCACGGCTTACGGTAGTTCCCGCAAGTCTTACAGGAGAAAGTACGGCAGTTGGAGTAAGCACGCCCGTCCTTCCGACCGCTATTGTTATATCTTCGAGAACAGTTTGCTTTTCCTCAGGGGGGAATTTATACGCCACAGCCCACTTAGGAGTGTTAGTTCCCTCTCCCATTATCTCTCGGTCAGAAAGCTCGTCGAGTTTTATTACCACGCCGTCAATGTCGTATGCAAGCGTTTCCCTCTTGCCTCCTATATGCTCGATATGCGAGCATATTTCCTCAAATGAGCTGACCACGCGTTGAAGTTCAAGCGTTTTAAAACCAAGCTCCGAAAGTCTATCAAGCGTTTCCTTATGAGTAGCAGGCTGTCTGCCATCTGCATAAAGTGAGCCGCCCTGAAAATTAAATATAAATATGTCCAGTCTTCTCTTTGCAGTTATCTTAGAATCAAGCTGACGCAATGAGCCTGCCGCCGCATTTCTAGGGTTTGCCATAAGAGCAAGTCCCGCCTCGTTTCTCTCCTTGTTTATTGCCTCAAAAGCCGAGCGCGGCATATAGACCTCGCCTCTTACGGTAAGGTCAAGAGGCTCTGTAAGTCTTAACGGTATTGAACGCACTGTTCTGAGGTTTTGAGTAACATCCTCGCCCGTTACTCCATCACCTCTTGTAGCTCCCTTTACAAAAACTCCTTTTTCGTAAATAAGTGACACCGAAAGTCCGTCTATTTTAGGCTCAACGGAATATGAAGGAGCTTTAATTTTTTCCGAAACTCTTTTGCAAAAATCTTCAAGCTCGTCAAAGGAAAACACATCTGAAAGCGAGTCCATTCGATAGGCGTGCTCCACCTTATCAAATTTATCAAGCGCACGACCTCCCACTCTGACAGTTGGAGATGTCGTGTCATAAAGCTCGGGATATTCCTCCTCAATACGGACAAGCTCCGCGTACATCATATCGTATTCGTAATCCGAAATTATCGGATCATCATAAACATAATATCTTTCGGAATGATAGGTCAGATCTTTTCTGAGCTTTTCCACTCTTGCCTGAATTTCGGAAGGTATATTTCTGGTCATTTATAATTCCTCACAATTCAATCAAAATCAAACTTTTACTTTTTTTCGCATAGCGGATATTTTTTCTGCATTTGGAGTAACATATGCCGTCCAATTGGTATGATATATAACAAAGCCAGGTTTGCCTCCCGAAGGCTTTTTTACATTTTTGGCGAGCGTATAATCGACCGCTATGTTTTCACCGTCCGCCTTTGAGTAATACGCCGCAATTTCCGCCGCCGATGTAAAATCCATATCGGTCGGCTCTCTGCCCTCTGTAACGAGAAGCACATGCGAGCCCGCCGTCTGCTTTGCATGGAACCAATAATCCCATTTTTGGGCAAGCTTGTGCGTTATATACTCGTTTTGAACATTATTTTTTCCGCAAAGCACCTTCATTCCATCAGGCGTTTCAAGCTGCATAACGGTAGGAGCGTGCTGCTTGTGAACGGAATATGCTTTCATTTTGGAGGCATATCCACTCTTGTAAAGCTCATCGCGTATTTCAGCAAGATCGGTGGGCGTTTCAGCCCTTGTCAAGGCATCGAACACGGTATATATATATTCAAGCTCCGCCTCTCCAAGTGCTATTTGCTTTGCGAGCTCCACTTTTGCGTTCTTTGCCTTATTGTACCTTTTGTAGTACCTCTGCGCGTTTGCAGATGGGGAAAGGCGCGAATCAAGCTCGACTGTAACCTTTTCAAAGCTTCCGTCCTCGCGCATATTCTCGTAATCCTCAAACTCCACCAGAGTATCGCTGCGCGAGAGTCGCCATATATTTGCGGTTATAAGGTCGCCGTATTTTTTGTATTCGCTTCCCTTTTCGCATTCAGAAAGCTCCGCGTGTTGAAGGTCAAGCTTTTTTCTTATTCTTGCTTCCGCATTTGTCAAAAGCTTGAGTATGTCCGAGGCTCGGCTGTGAATTCTTTGGGCATTATCTCTTGCCTCAAAATAATTGTCGAGCAACGCTCCCGCGCTTTCATAGTTCTTGAATTCAAGCCCTTTATATTGTGTAAGAGAGATAAACGAATATTCAACAAATTTATCTCCGTCAACAACAATACAAGGCTCAAAATCGCTATTTTTTATGCGTTCAATAACACAAAAGAACTCTCTCTCAATATCCTCATAAAAGCAATATTTCACTGGCGTATCAGTATGTCCCGTTGCTCTGTAAACTATCTCTCTTGCAACAACGGGGGCAATTCCCGAAAAGCTCTCAACGATACATTTGTCACACGGACGCTCGGGAACAAAATTCTCGTATATACGCAAAAATTCTTTCCTATCTACTCCAAGAGGATTACTCTTGTTCTGTGACGGGGGAAGCCTATATGTCATACCCGCCAAAAGAGGACGAGCGCTGTCAAGGGACATGTCAGATGTACGCATTGCTGTGATTATTTTTTTATTCCCATCAGTAAACAGAAGATTACTGTATTTGCCCATGAGCTCAATTATCAAATATCTTCGGCAATCAAAGCCCATCTCATCTCTTGTATCAAAGCCGAGAAAGGCAACTCTGTCAAAATCTGCCTGAGAAATTTCAACAAGCTTTGCCCCTTGAAGATATTTTCTTAAAAGCATACATAGCATTGGGGGATTTTGCGGGTTTTCCTTTTGAGCAACCGTAAATCCGATCCTCGGGTTGTTAGAGCCCGCGTTTATGCAGAGCCTGCGCCCGCCCTCTATACTACGCATTTGCAATACTATCTCGTCCCTTTCGGGCTGATATACCTTTTCTATTCTCGCTCCAAGACACAATCGGCGGATCTCCGAAAGTGTGCATGCAAGCATTCCGGCGTCAAAAGCCATATATACTCCTTAATATCTGTCCCTTTTCGGAACAGCGCGAAAAATTTACCTAAATTAACCAAGTTATCTAAAATAATTATAACATATTCTTGATTTTTTTTCAAGATAGTGATATAATTATTTATGTATGTTCTGACTATTTTTTGTTTGGAGGAGCTATGAAAACTGTAATAGGAATAGATATAGGCGGAAGCACGACAAAGATAGTGTGATTTCGCAAGGACGAAAAATCCTCACAGCTTATTTCTCCGCTGTTTGTAAGAGCGACTGATGCCATTACATCTGTTTACGGAGCGTTTGGAAAATTCACCATGCAAAACAACTTAAATCTTGACGATATTGATAAGGTTCTTATGACCGGTGTCGGCTCGTCATTTATCGAACGCCCTATATATTCGTTAAACTGCAAAAAGGTATCGGAATTTGAAAGCGTTGGTCTTGGAGGACTTTATTTATCAGGTCTTGACGAGGCGATAGTCGTAAGCATGGGCACGGGCACTGCGCTGATACATGCAAAAAAAGAGGGCGGTATTACAAAGACCACTTATCTCGGCGGTACGGGAGTAGGCGGCGGCACACTTCTCGGTCTTTCAAGAAAAATGATAGGCGTTGATACGGTCGAGCATCTTGAACAGCTTGCTGAAACGGGTAATCTTGACAACATCGACCTGCGCATTGGAGATATTTCAGGCGACAAGAGCTTTCAGATAAACGATGAGATAACAGCTTCCAATTTTGGAAAGCTTTCAGACATGGCAACAAACAATGACATAGCCCTCGGAATTTCCAATATGGTGGCTGAAACTATTGCCATGATGTCGGTATTTGCCGCGCGGAACTTTGGAATAAAGTCGGTAGTTCTTACGGGAAATCTTACCACCTTGAAGTCAATAACCAGAGTTTTTGAAGGCCTTGAGGATATGTTCGGCATAAAGTTTATTATACCCGAAATGTCGCAGTTTGCAACCGTTATCGGTGCGGCTCTTTGTGACAATACATAACCTAAGATTTGTATTGACAATTCTTATGTTTTGTGATATAATTTTTAGATGATATTATTTTAGAAAGGCAAGGCAATTTTTATGCAATGGACCTCACTTAATGAGCTTAGAGAAAAATATCTTTCATTTTTCGAAACAAAGGGACATCTTCGTCTTCCCTCGTTCCCTCTCGTACCGATAAACGATAAATCTTTGCTTCTTATAAATTCGGGTATGGCGCCCATGAAAAAATATTTTACAGGCGAGGAGATACCTCCAAGAAACAGAGTTACAACCTGCCAGAAGTGTATTCGTACTCCCGACCTTGACAGAGTTGGACACACAGCAAGACACGGTACTTACTTTGAAATGCTCGGAAATTTCTCATTTGGAGATTATTTCAAGGAGGAGGCTATTCCGTGGGCATGGGAGTTTCTTACCGAATGGCTTGAGATCCCTGCTGATCTTCTTTGGCCCTCCATATATGAAAATGACGAGGAAGCTTACGCTATCTGGAGAGATAAGGTTGGCGTACCCGAGGAGCACATCGTTCGTTTGGGTAAGGCAGACAATTTCTGGGAGCATGGCTCAGG
>JAGCJD010000229.1 GCA_017648425.1 Clostridia bacterium
GGCAGCTTCAACGCTGAGGAAAGGATCACAGCCAACAACATTCATGCCAAGAGCAACTGCTGCGTTTGCAACAAGTCCGCCAATAGCTCCAAGTCCGATAACGCCGAGCGTCTTTCCCTTTATCTCTATACCTGCAAACTTTGATTTGCCCTTTTCAACTGCCTTTGCTACCTCCTCGGTTCCTGCGAGCGTTGCCGCCCACTTGATACCGCCAACAACATCACGGGAAGCGAGCATCAATGCGCAGATAGCAAGCTCCTTAACTCCGTTTGCGTTTGCGCCCGGGGTGTTGAATACTACTATTCCCTCTGTTGCGCATCTCTCAACGGGAATGTTGTTTACGCCTGCTCCTGCTCTTGCGATTGCAAGCATCTTCTTATCAAAGGTCATGTCGTGCATAGCCGCCGAGCGTACCATTATCGCATCGGGATCTGCAACCTCTGTTCCTACATTATATACGGCGCTGTCGAGCTTATCCGTACCGATCTTTGCTATCTTGTTAAGACAAAGTATATTTTTCATTGTTATTCCCTCTGTAAACTAAATTATGCCTTGGGGTTTGCCTCTGCAAACGCCTTCATGAAATCAACGAGCTTTTCAACGCCTGCGCGGGGCATTGCGTTGTAAATGGAAGCTCTCATTCCTCCAACGGAACGGTGTCCTTTAAGATTTTTAAGACCTGCCTTGCCAGCCTCGCTTGCAAACTTCTTGTCAAGGTCTGCGTCACCCGTTACAAAAGTAACATTCATCAAAGAGCGGCTTCCCTTTTTAACGGGAGCTATGTAGTAATCCTGACTGTCAAGGTAGTCGTAAAGAACCGCTGCCTTTTCCTCGTTCATCTTCTTCATTACATCAAGTCCGCCAAGAGAGAGTATCCACTCGTAAACGAGCTTTGCAACATAGATGGTGTAGCAAGGAGGAGTATTGTACATTGAGCCGTTCTCTGCCATGGTCTTCCATTCAAGCATAGTGGGCATTTTGGGATCTGCGTACTCAAGGAGATCCTCTCTTACAATAACGAGAGTAAGTCCTGCGGGAGCCATGTTCTTCTGAGCGCCTGCGTAGATAACGCCGAACTTAGATACATCAACAGGCTCGGAGATTATGCAGGAGGACATATCCGCAACGAGCGGAACATCACCCGTGTCCGGAACATATCCGAACTTTGTACCGTATATAGTGTTGTTATAGCAAACATGAACATATGAAGCATCGGGACGGATCATATCCTTGGTAACCTCGGGAATATGATCGAAGTTATCCTCCTTACTGCTTGCAATGCACTTTACATCATAGCCCATCTTCTGAGCTTCCTTGTATGCCTTGCCCGAGAACTGTCCCGAAACAACATAGTCAGCCTTGCCCGTTCTGCCGATAAGGTTGAGCGGAACTGCCGCGAACTGTGTGGAAGCTCCTCCTTGAAGGAAAAGCACCTTGTAGTTGTCGGGGATATTCATGAGCTTACGGAGCATAGCCTCCGCGTCATTTATAATTGCCTCATAATCCGGAGATCGATGGGACATCTCCATTACTGACATTCCACTTTCACCGTAGCAAACAAGCTCCGATGCTGCTTTTTCAAGAACCTCGAGGGGAAGCATGGAAGGACCCGCAGAAAAGTTGTAAACTCTGTTCATTTTTTGAACCTCCGTAATTAGATTGTTTTTTTATTTTTATCGGCATTTTGCCGAAAAATAATTAACTATATTATATGACCTTTGCTATCGCTCGTCAAGAGTTTAACAAATATTTTTTTTGCATTCGCACATTTTCTACACATTTGCGATATTTGACTTTTCCAAGCCACCAAAAATGTGCATTTTGACAATTACTGCTCCTTTACAAGTATAAGCTGCTCGGCGTAAGGAAGCTCCTTTATCCAATCGCACAGCGTATGCCACTCGGCAAGCTTATGGCTCTTTCTCGCGTAATATATATTTATGAGGTTTTCATAGTTGAGCGTTACCGTTCTCATTTGATTAAAGCTTGATGGGAGCAGCTGTATCATATTATGCCACGCCTGCTTATTCTGCTTATCCTCGCAGAACTTTACTCTCTCGCTTTCAAGGTACGCCACAAGCGCGTCAAGCGCGTCAAGTCCCGCCTCGTCAAGTCGGTCATGGGAAAAATCGTCCCTCTCAAAGGGCTTTGCGTGTATCTTGTGCATGGTCGAGCAAGAGTTTGCCACCGTGCCGACCTTGTATGTGTCAAATTCCTTCCACCAGTAAAGGGGCGCTGTTATATCAACGCTGACGAATATCATTCGCAAGAATTTTCTATGGTCGCTTCCAGCCGTTGCAAGTTTTTTTGCCAACGAAAGGTCATTCTCGCCCATAATATAGTTCCCTGCCTCATCGTAAAAGCTATCCATTCTGTCCCAGCTGTTGAGGGGGTTTCTCGCTCCTCTTATCGCATTTTCAAAATTCATTACCGAGGTACGCTCTATTTTAATCATCGTAAATTCTCCTTTTTGAGAAAATATTCGTATTTAAAGTAAATTATATCACATTTTTCGTACAAAGTCAATATTGACTTTCTAATATTTATATGGTATAATTGTTTATATATTTGATGTTTGGAGAGGTACTATGTTTAACGACCGTCCCGTTTCCTTCTCGGGTGTTCAGCCGAGCGGAAATCTTACTATTGGAAATTATCTCGGAGCGATAAAGAATTTTTCTCTTTACTCCGAAAAATACAAGACCTTTTACTGCGTTGTGGACGAGCATGCGATAACCGTTCGCCAAGTTCCCGCAGACCTTCGCAGACGCACCTATGAAACACTTGCTCTTTATGTTGCCTGCGGACTTGACCCCGAAAAGAACACGCTCTATGTTCAATCTCATGTTCACGAGCACGCAGAACTTGCATGGATACTCAACTGCTTTACGGGCTTTGGAGAGCTTTCACGCATGACGCAATTCAAGGATAAAAGCGCAAAGCACGCTGATAACATAAACGCAGGACTATTCACCTACCCCACTCTCATGGCGGCGGATATTCTGCTTTATCAAACTGATGTCGTTCCCGTTGGAATTGACCAGAAGCAGCATGTTGAGCTTTGCAGAAACATTGCGGAACGCTTTAATCAGGTATATCCCAATACATTTACAATTCCCGAGCCTATAATATCAAAATCGGGAATGAAGATAATGTCGCTCGCAGACCCCACCAAGAAAATGTCAAAGTCTGACGAGAACACCAACGCTGTCGTTTACATTCTTGACGACAAGGATACCATAATACGCAAATTCAAGAGAGCCGTTACTGATTCCGACACATGCGTTCGCTTTGCCGAGGGCAAGGACGGCATAAACAATCTCATGACCATTTATTCCTGCTTCACGGGCAAGTCCATTGAGGATATTGAAAAGGAATTTGAGGGCAAGGGATATGGCGAATTCAAGCTTGCTGTTGGCGAGGTGTGCGCTGATGCGCTCGCCCCCGTTCAGCAGAAATTCTCGGAGCTCCTCGCGGACAAGGCATACCTTGAAACGCTTATGAAGAACGGCGCTGAGGAAGCTTCCTACTACGCTCGCCGCACACTCGGCAAGGTACAAAAGAAGCTCGGCTTTGTAAAGCTTTGAACTAATTTTAAGTTACATATAAGAAAGGCTGGTTTATCTAATGGAACAGGCAAAACTCGAATTTTTGAAAAAAACCGCCGCACAGGTTCGTCTCGACATTCTCGAAGAAGTCCATGCGGCAAGCTCGGGACACCCCGGCGGCTCTCTCTCAATAGCTGATATTCTTACATATCTCTATTTTGAGGAAATGAATGTTGATCCCAAGAACCCACAGTGGGAGAACAGAGATAGATTTGTTCTCTCAAAGGGACACACAGCTCCCGCGCTTTACGCGGTTTTGGCTGAAAAGGGATTTTTCAGCCGTGACGAGCTCAAAAAGCTCCGCCATATCGATTCTTTCCTTCAAGGTCACCCCGATATGAAGGGTACTCCCGGAGTTGATATGTCAACGGGATCACTCGGTCTTGGTTTTTCGAGCGCCTGCGGAATGGCTCTTGCCGCAAAGATAGACGGCAAGGATTACCGCGCCTATGCGGTTGTCGGTGACGGAGAGAGCGAGGAGGGACAGATCTGGGAGGCAGCTATGTTCGCTGCTCACTATAAGCTCGACAACCTCTGCGTTGTTATTGACTGGAACGGACTTCAAATAGACGGTCCTGTTACCGAGGTAATGAACCCCACTCCCCACGACAAAAAGCTTGAAGCGTTCGGCTTCCATGTCATAAGCATTGACGGTCACGACTTTAACGCTATCGAAGCAGCCTTCAATGAGGCTAAGACCGTTAAGGGCAAGCCCACCGCAATAATTGCAAGAACAGTTAAGGGCAAGGGTGTTTCGTTTATGGAAAATCAGGTCGGCTGGCACGGCTCTGCTCCCAATGACGAGCAGTACGCGCAGGCAGTTGCCGAGATAAAGGCTACTATGTAAGGAGGAACACTGATATGGCTGAAAAGATTGCAACAAGAGAAGCTTACGGCAAAGCGCTTGCCGAGCTTGGCGATAAATATGATTTTGTAGTGCTTGACGCAGACCTTGCGGCGGCTACCAAGACGGGCGTTTTCAAAAAGAAATTCCCCGAAAGATTTTTTGACTGCGGAATTGCCGAGGGCAACATGATAAGCGTTGCGGCAGGACTTGCCGCTGCGGGCAAGGTAGTATTTGCTTCGTCCTTTGCTATGTTCGCGGCAGGCAGAGCCTTTGAGCAGGTAAGAAACTCTGTGGGCTATCCCCACCTTAATGTAAAGATCGGCGCTACTCACGCGGGCGTTACTGTCGGAGAGGACGGCGCTACTCACCAGTGTCTTGAAGATTTTGCGCTTATGCGTTCTATCCCGGGCATGGTAGTTATCAATCCCGCTGATGCTGTTGAGGCTCGCGCTGCCGTTGAAGCGGCTATCAACTATGTAGGTCCTGTTTATCTCCGATTTGGCAGATACGCCGTTCCCACGATAAACGATTTTGAAGGCTACAAGTTTGAGATCGGCAAGGGCATTAATATGCGTGACGGTAATGATGTTACATTCGTTGCCACGGGCATGATGGTATCCATGGCGCTTGATGCGGCAGAGATACTTGCTAACGAGGGCATTTCAGCGCGCGTTATCAATATTGCCACCATAAAGCCTATCGACAAGGATATGATTCTTGACGCGGCTCGTAAGACAGGCGCTATCGTTGCCGCTGAGGAGCATAACATTATCGGCGGACTTGGCTCTGCTGTTGCAGAGGTCGTTTGCGAGGGTTGCCCTGTTCCCGTTGTTCGCATGGGTGTTGAGGACAAGTTCGGTCACTCGGGCAAGGTCCCTCCCCTGCTTGAAATGTACGGCTTGACTGTTGAGAATATGGTCGCTAAGGCAAAAGAAGCTATCGCTCTTAAAAAGTAATTTAATGTAAAATAAAAAACCTCCGCTTATCGCGGAGGTTTTTTTATTTGCTTTTAATTTTAAGCCCAGCTCATTGTGGTGGGCTTCTCTTCCTCTATGATAACACCCTTAAGGAATGAAACTGCCTTGCGAAGTCCCTCGTCTATCGACATTACGCTATCCTCATGCTCGATAGAAAGAACCTTATCGTATCCGCAAAGGCGGAGATTTGATACGAGATCTCTCCAATATGTTTCGTTATTTCCATAGCCGACCGTTCTGAATACCCATGCCCTTTCAAGCTCGCGTCCATAGTGCTTGGTATCAAGAACGCCGTTCTTTGCCGTGTTATACTTATCTATCTTGGTATCCTTTGCATGTACATGGTAGATAGCTCCCGTAAGCTCACGGATAGCCGCAACAGGATCCATTCCCTGCCAGATAAGATGTGAGGGGTCAAGGTTTGCTCCTATAACATCTCCGACAGCGTTTCTCAGCTTGAGCAGTGTTTCGGGGTTATATACGCAAAATCCCGGGTGCATCTCAAATGCTACGCGAACATTGTGAGCCTTGCAGAATGCTCCCATTTCCTGCCAATAAGGAATTACCTTTTGCTCCCACTGCCAATTAAGTATTTCAATATAATCCTCAGGCCAAGCGCAGGTTACCCAGTTGGGAAGCTTTGCTCCCTCGTGGTCGCCAGGACAGCCCGAAAATGTAATTACTGTGTCAACGCCAAGCTTTTCGGCAAGTAAAACCGCATTTCTGAAATCCTCGTCATAAGCCTTTGCTATCTCCTTGTTGGGGTGAAGCGGGTTGCCATGCGCTGCCAAGGCGCATATCTCAACATCGTACTTTTTAAAGGTAGCAACGAACTCCTCGTACTTTTTCTCGTCAGCAAGAAGCTCCGCGGGGTTGCAGTGAGCCTTGCCGGGGTATCCGCCAGCTCCTATCTCCGCAGTGTGAACTCCAAGTCCCGACAAGATAGAAAGTGTTTCGTCAAGTGATTTTGAACCGTAAAGGTTTGCAAGAACGCTTAATTTCATGATATTTATTCCTTTCTTTTATGGCTTTCGCCCTTTGTTTGAATTTAAATTTCTTCTCCAAAATCCTGCTCCATGAGGCGCTTGTTGAACTCCTCGGCAGTGTTATATCCCATCTTTTTCTGGCGGTTATTCATAGCCGCTATTTCTATTACCACGGCAAGGTTGCGTCCCGGGTGAACGGGAATGGTTATTGACGGAACATTTATGCCGAGAATATTCTCGTACTGCTCGTCAAGACCAAAGCGGTCATATGTCTTTTCGGGATCCCAATGCTCAAAGTTGATAACAAGGTCTATCTTTTCCGTTGCCTTTACAGAACCCATTCCGAAAAGGTGTCTTACATCAACTATGCCTATTCCGCGAAGCTCCATATAGTAGCGTATAAGCTCGGGGGCGCTTCCCACAAGAGTTTTTGAGGATACCCTCTTTATCTCAACGGCATCGTCCGCAATAAGGCGGTGTCCTCTTTTTACAAGCTCGATAGCCGTTTCGCTCTTTCCTATTCCGCTATCTCCGAGTATGAGAATACCCTCGCCGTACACCTCGACAAATCCGCCGTGACGCGTAATACGGGGCGCTAGACTTGTATTAAGGTACGCGATAAGCGATGCGAGTACCTCGCCTGTTCTAGTCTGTGACCTCAGTATCGGAACGCCGTATTCCTTTGCAAGCGCGAGCATCTCGTCAAACACCTCTATACCAGAGGTGATAATTATTGCTATGGGCTTTAACTTTAAAAATACATCAAGGCACTCCTCTCGCCTTTCGGGCGAAAGCTCGGAAAGATACTTTGTTTCGGTTTTTCCTATCATTTGAATTCTCAATGGGTCAAACAGCTCAACAAAGCCCGCCAGAGCAAGTCCCGGACGGTCAACCTCGGTAGATGATATTTTTATCCCCATTGCGCAAGTTGGCAAATATATCTCCTCAAGCTGAAATTCCTTTATTATTGCTTCAAGGGATATGCTGTATTTTGATTTCATTTTTGCCTCCTGTTTAATTATTATCTCTATTATAGCACATCTTGTGTCAAAATGGAAGAGCTTTTGCAATTTTTTTGCCTGTCAGTGTGTGTCAGTATTTGTCCTGCTCCGTCACACCTCAAAGCTTTAAAATTAAGGCGTCACGAAAACAAAAAAGGAGGTAAAAATGAATTCAAACGAAAAAGAACGCGGTATTATTTGCGACCTTTGCAGTAAGGGGACGCTTTGGGGAATTTGTGACGAATATATTCGCTCATGCGCGCCAAAGCCTACTGACACAAAGCAAAAAAATTGCTCACGCTTTCCCAATCTTGCGGGACTTTGCCGTTATCTCGGTACGGGGCTTGACGACCTCCGTATGCTAAAAGAAAGCTTTCCTTCGGATTACGACAGGCTTCTTGCTATTTTTGAGGACGAGGCTCTCAATTTTGAAATATCGGGCACGATATTATCGTCTTATATGAAAAAGCGACTTCTGTTCTGCTCCGATGACGAGCAAAAAAATCAAAAGCAAGTCCCGAGAGTGAGCTTTTGCTTTGAGCATGACATTTATGCAGACGGCGAATAATTCCACCGAGCGAGTGCTCATATCGGGACGCCCCAGCGAAAAACAGCGTCAGTTTTTCGCAATGCGAACAAAATTTATCGCCTACGGGGGCGCCCGAGGCGGCGGTAAATCGTGGGCGCTTAGGCGCAAGCTGGTTGCCATGTGCCTGCGCTACGAGGGACTGCGGTGTCTGCTTGTACGCAGAACGCTCCCCGAACTCAAATCAAACCATGTGCTACCCTTTCTTTCAGAGTACGGCTCTCTGCTTGAATACAAGGACGCGGAAAAATCTCTCTGCCTTGCAAACGGCAGTAAGATATTTCTCGGATACTGCTCATCCGACCGTGATGTGCTGAGGTATCAAGGACAGGAATACGATGTTATTGCCATTGACGAAGCAACGCAACTGAGCGAATTCAGATTTTCAATATTTAAGGCTTGTCTGCGTGGCACATCGCCGTTTCCAAGACGAATGTACCTCACCTGCAATCCCGGTGGGATAGGGCATGCTTGGGTAAAGAGATTGTTTGTTGACAGAGAGTTCAGAGCCGACGAAGACCCAAACGACTACTCCTTCGTTCAAGCTCTCGTTTTTGACAACTCTGCTCTCCTTTCTTCTGCTCCCGATTATGTCGGTTCTCTGAAATCTCTGCCCGAAAGACTGCGTGACGCATGGCTTTACGGTAAATGGAATGTCTTTGAGGGACAGTTCTTTCCCGAGTTTGACCACTCAAAGCATGTTTGCTCACCCTCGGATATTCCGCGAGATGTTCGCCACTTTGTTGCCTTTGATTACGGCTTTGACATGCTTGCGGCAATAGTCTTAGCCGTTGATAAGGACGGCAGGCTGTACGCGGTCTGCGAGCGCTGTATCCCAAATCTTACGCTTAGCGAGGCGGCGGCAGAGGTTTGTTCTCTCATCTCTCCATACAAAGCCGAGCTTGCCGTTGCTTCGCCCGACCTCTGGAACAGAAGACAGGACAGCGGAAAAAGCGGATTTGAGATAATGCAGGCGTATCGCGGAATGCCACCCATGACGCCCGCCGATGACAGGCGCGTGCCCGGCTGGCGTATCCTGCGTGAATATCTGAGTGACGCGGACGGTGAGCCAAGACTTTTGATAAGCTCCGCCTGCCGTGAGCTTATTCGATGTCTGAGCGTTCTTTTGTTCGATACATCTCGTCCCGAGGACGCTTCAAGCGAACCGCACTCTGCAACTCACGCCCCCGAAGCGTTGCGTTACGCGGTGATGAGCAGACCGCAGGCTTATACCGAGGTGCGCGAGCCTGACTTTATATTCCCACAAAAAAAGCGTTCCTTTTTTATGGATTGACCGCTCTGCGCGGTATACCGCCAAGCATTGTTTTCGTGACATACGACAATAGAAGGAGAGGTGAATGGCATCTCAAAAGCAAACAAAATTTTTAAATTTAACGGCTTCGGCGGTATTGACACCGTTCGTTGCCACACTGACGGCAGGTATGCGCGGGATATTGTGAATTTCCGTATCAGCGAGGACGGCTCGCTTAAAAAGCGCGAGGGCTTCCGCCGAATATGTACGCTTGATAACGGTATTCGCGCCGTATGGAGCGGTATTTACGAAAGCGAGGGCGAGAGCGTAATATTCGCGCTGTCGGGCGACACTATATTCAAAATCTCTCCACAAAGCGGAGAGATAACCACAGTTTCAAAATTGACGAGCAACGAGGGCAAGGCGGAGTTCTTCTTTTACCGAGGAGTCCTCTACCTTGCTGACGGGCATGGACTGTACGGCATAAAAGACGGGGCTGTGTTCGAGCCGTTCGGATATGTTCCCCTTGTAGGTAAGGATTGGAGCGACTTTAAGCGAGGAGAGCCTTACGAGGCGAGAAATCTTCTCAACAATCGCGGAAGAATAAGCTATACCGTATCCGCTGAACCATTATCAATACTTCACCTTGACGATGAGGTATCCTCGATAGACGCCGTTTATATAAACGGCTTGCTCGTATCTACCGACAGATATTCCGTAAGCAAGGCGGCTCCCGTGCTTAATGTCAAAGGGCTTGAAGCGTTCGACCGAGTAGAGGTATATTTTACCTACTTGAATTGCCCATACTCCGACAACAAGCTCAAGGCGAGCACAAGAGCATTTGTGTTCGGCGGGATAAACACGAGCCGTCCGTTTCTGTTCGGCGGAAATGACCGTTCGGTGACATTCAGCGGCGCTTATGTAAGCGAGAGTTCACTCAAAAGCGCAAGAGTGGTATACCCTCAAAGTGACGCGCTCTATTTCCCCTATGAGCATGAGTTCGCGGTTGGTGACGGGCGCTTTCCCATAAGCTCTATCAGCCGACATTACGACAGAATGCTTATCTTTACCAAGGGTGGCGCGTGGATGGCGGACAGTTCTGCCTGCGCGACTGAGGAGTTCCCCGTTATGAGCATAAATTCCTCGGTAGGAGTTAGCAGTGACTACGGAGTTGCGCTGCTTGAAAATTTCCCCTACACGGTGTCAAACAGCGGAATTTACCGCTGGACAGCCGACACAGACGAGCTCAACGACTGCAACGCTCACCGCATATCTGCCGCCGTGGACGACAGGCTCTCTCCCGATTTTCTGTCATCTGCCTATGTTTTTGCCAACAAGAAAAGACGCGAAATTCTCTTTTCCTCGCCAAGCGTCTGCAAATATACGCTCGTTTATTCTGCGGTCACATCACAGTGGACAAGCTTTGCGGGAATTGACGCGGACGAGTTCTTTGAAATTGACGGCGAAACGGCATTCGTCAGAGGTACGGGCATATTCGTTTTCGATGAGGCTATGACAACAGATGACGGCAAGGAGATTACCGCATATTTTACAAGCGGTGATGTTGACCTTGGAAGCTATGATGTAAAGCGCGCCTCCGAGGCGTTCCTTACGCATGAAAACGGCGAGGTAATTCTCGAAATAACGGCGGACGGCAAGGCTTACGGCACTTCGCAAGCTGTCTTTTATTCCGAGCAGAGCCATACGGTCACAAGGCGAAGGCTGATAGCGGGCAGGTTCAGACACGCCTGCTTTAAGCTGAGCGCCGTAGGCAACACACGCCATACGCTTCACTCTCTCGCAATAGGCTTTCGCACAAGGAAATAAGAAAGGATATTTAAAATGAACAGCTACACTAATAAGGCATGGCAGCAATACGAGGCGGGAAAGGCTCATAAGAGGCGTATCGGTCTTTACGAGATAACCCGAAAAAACGAGGCGTTCTACCGAGGCGAACAGTGGCAGTCGGGCGAGGGCGTAGATCTTCCCAAGCCCGTATTCAACATAGTTCGCCGAGTTATCGACTACCTCGTTTGCTCGGTGGCTTCTACCGACCTCTCCGTGAGATTTACGGACGAAAATCTGCCGTTTGCCGATGAACGACAAAAAAATATTTCCAACGAGCTTATCAAAACGCTCAATGAGAACACCGCATATCGCTGGGAAAACAGCGGCATGGACAGCGTAGTTCACAAGCTCCTTACTGACGCCGCGATATGCGGTGACGGAGCTCTGTACTGCTACTGGGACCCTCAAAGGCGAGGAGCGGGCGGATACCTCGGAGATATAGTCACTGACATGATAGACGCCTCATGTATATTCCCCGCCGATGTAAACCGCGCGGATATTCAATCTCAGGAATACATAATCCTCTCAGGCAGAGCTTCTGTACGCGCTCTCCGTGAAGAGGCGGCGCAAAGCGGTGTGCCCGAGGACGAGCTTTTAAGGATAGTCCGCGATGA
>JAGCJD010000230.1 GCA_017648425.1 Clostridia bacterium
AAATGAAAAATTTGTACAAAATTAACAAAAAAATTGTGCTTTTTCGATAGAGTAAATTTCTTGAAATAAATTCCGTGTGTAAAAATAAATTACTCATTTTTTGCAGAAAATCAAACAGCAAAACGAGTGTAGTTATTTTTAACAAAAATGCGTGTTTTGCGGCAAAAAAACCCCCATAATAGGTAAATATGATTTACCTTGTTGTAAACGAGGCTGTTTATTACAGAAAAAGTGACGATTTTTATGTGAAATCAAAAAAGTTGAGCGCGAATTTTTGAGGCGCTTTCTGAGTGCCTGACGCAAATCATTCCTTGACTTTTTCTTATATATATGGTAATATATCAACGTGGATTTCAACCTTTGCGGCGTTTTTTGGCGCCGTTAAAGTGTTTTTAGCAACGCAATTTACCGGTGTGTTGCCTTTGAAGTAGTTAAGGTGTTGCCCCGGCGCTTGCAAATGCCGATTTGCAAGTGTGCCGAGAGCCGCTTTGGAGCCTCGCGTTCGTAATTTAATACTTGCGGGCGCATTACTGCAAAGAGAATCGGTTATGCTGATGGCAACATCAGACCTAAATGAAGGGTGAATTCCCAACGCCCTTCAAAACAAGAATCAGGAGGAATTTTTAATGAGAAAGACGAAATTTCAAAGAATTACGGCTTTAATGCTTGCTTTGGTATTTCTGCTTTGCGGAGGCGCTGTTTCGGCTGCTGCTGAAAGTGATTCTACAACAGATATTACTACAAGAGACATTAAGGATCTGCTTAATTTAATTTCGTACAACGAGTATGCCGCGTTGAATGTAGGTGTACCGCGAGCAGAGAGCGCAATCGTAATTGATGCGACAAAAAATTACACCTATGTAAACAAGGCCGGCGAGGTCTATACGGAGAATACTGCTATTCCCGAGGGTGTTGACAAGTCAAATGTCACCTATGTTGGTGAGTTTGAAGGTATCAATGCTTTGTATACACCCGCTAACGGTACTGTTACATGGAATGTCAGCGGCATCACAACGGCTACAATGTACAGCCTTGAAATAGAATATTACTCGATAGTTAATAAATCGGCGCCTATCGAGAGAATTTTCAAAATAAACGATACAGTTCCGTTCGCGGAGGCGCGTTCACTTTCGTTGACAAAAACATGGTCGAATGTTTATGATGACGGTAAGTTTGAACTCCCTGAGGGAGAAACGGCACAGAGTTATATTGACGCTGCGGCAAGCGTTGGTATTTCTGCCAGAGAGAGCGTTGAAAACGGAAAGACCTATATCAAGTACACCATGCCCGAATATTGGACAGCGGATGTGGCAACCCTTTTGGGTGGGTTTAATTCTGAGGGTGAGATCGATACCGACAAGGTAATACGCTTCTTTGAGAACGATATTGATAAAAACGAGATCCGCGCGAGTCTTACACAGCATGCAAGATGGGGTACATACACATTCAAGGATGCAAACGGTTTCTCACAAGAAAGCTTCGAGTTTGTTTTAGCTCCTGACGAGAAAACTGGTGAGGTCACAATATCTCTTGAAGGTGTAAGTGAGCCTGTTGTTATTTCCAAGATAAATCTTATTCCTCATGAAACACCCATGAGTTACGAGAAATATCTTGAAATGTACGCTAATGAGCCTGCGGGCGAAGGAAGCATAAAGATTGAGGCTGAGTATTTCTCTGCAACCTCATCTCAGACGATATATCCTATATCCGATACCACGAGCGCTGCAAGCTCGCCTGCTGCAACCAACAGAACCGTGCTTAACACGATCGGTGGAGAAAAGTGGCAGACATCGGGACAGTGGGTTGAGTACAAGTTCAAGGTAAACAGTAGCGGAATGTACTCGATAATGGCTAGATTTATGCAGTCGGTTCTTGACGGTATGTACACTTCGAGAATGCTTCTCATATACAGCGATGATACGCTTTCCGAGGGCGATAAGGGATATTATAACGGAGTTCCTTTTGAGGAAGCTGTTAATCTTCAATTTGACTACTCCTCTGATTGGCAGTCAGGAAAATTGAACGATGGCTCGCAGGAATTTGACCTTTATTTTGCTAAGGATGTTGTATATACGATCCGCTTTGAAGTTACGCTTGGTAACATGGGTGATATCGTAAGACGAGTTGAAAAATCTCTCGTTTCGATAAACGCTGATTACCTTAATATAATAAAGCTGACCGGTACTGTACCCGATGAATACCGTGACTACGGTTTCTCAAGAGTAATGCCAGACACCATGATAGATCTTATCCGTCAGGCTCGTGAGCTTAAAGCGGTTTCCGAGGAGATTGCAGAAATAGCAGGTGAAAAGAGCTCCACTACCGCAACGCTTGATAAGATAGTAAGAGTTCTTGACATGATGGGTAAGGACGAGGACGAGGTTGCAAAGAACCTCGAACAGCTCAAAACCTACATCGGTACGCTTGGAACTTGGGTAAGTACCGCAAAAACTCAGCCTCTCACGCTTGACTACATTGTAGTACAGAGCGCGGCTGACGAAACAGTTCCAAAGGCTAAGGCAGGCTTCTTTGAAGCGCTTTGGTATGAGCTTTCAGGATTTATACAGAGCTTTTTCCGTAACTACGACCGTATGGGAGCGATGGTAGATACGGAGGATATAGAAACCGTTGAGGTATGGCTCGCATATGGACGCGACCAATCTCAGGTAGTTCGTTCGCTTATCAACAGTGACTTTACACCTAATTCGGGAATAGTCGTTGACCTTAAGCTTGTCGTTGGCGGTACATTGCTGCCCTCGATACTTTCGGGAAATGGACCTGATGTATATATAGGTGTAGGTCAGGGCGATGTTATCAACTACGCGATACGCGGAGCTTTGATGAATATAGAGCATCTTGAGGGATTTGATGACGCATGTGCCGACTTTAATGAGGCGGCAATGATAGTTCTCGGAATTGAAGATGCCGATAAGAACTTCCACTACTACGGATTGCCCGAAACACAAGGATTTAGTATGATGTTCGTTCGTGAGGACATTTTGGCTGACCTTGACATCGATATTCCTAGAACATGGGAGGACCTTAAAGAAGCAGTTCCTGTTCTTCAAGCGAACAACATGGAAATAGGTATGCCTAGGGATTCCAACATATTCTTGTACCAGAGCGGCGGTGAGCTTTTCGCTGACGAGGGAATGAGAATAAACCTTGATTCCAATGTAGCGCTTGATTCGTTTAATACCATGTGTGAAATGTTCACCATGTATTCGTTCCCGATAGCCTATGACTTTGCTAACCGTTTCAGAACAGGTGAAATGCCCATAGGAATTGCGGATTATACAGGCGCGTACAACCAGCTTAAAGTATTTGCGACCGAGATAGAGGGATTGTGGGGCTTCTACCCGCTGCCCGGTATTGCTGACGAGGAAGGAAACATAAATAATGTTGCCGTTTCCGGAGTAAGCGCAATATGTATGATAAACGGTTGCGATGATGTTGAGGGCGCTTGGGAATTTATGAAGTGGCATGTTGATGATCAGTGCCAGATCGAATATTCCAACGAAATGGTTGCAATACTTGGCCCTTCTGCAAAGCACCCGACAGCTAATATGTCGGCGCTTGCAAGCTTGCCTTGGACAGCAGATGAATATGAGCAGATCTCGTTGCAGTTCAACAGCCTTGCATCAATTCCTAACTACCCCGGCGCATATATTATAGGACGTTACACGGGCTTTGCATTCTTGGCAGCTTATAACGAAAAGGCAGACCCCGTAACCGAGATTCAAAGCTACATTAAAATTATAAATGCGGAAATAACTCACAAGCGTGAGGAATTTGGACTTGAAACATTGAAGGATGGTCAAACGCTTGCAGAAAAGAGAATGGAAGAAGCAGAAGAAAAACTCTTGGAAGCACGCGAGTCTTCAGCATACAGCTCTGCATATGATGATGCTTATAATAATATTGTAAGAATCATCGCTGGTTACAGTACAAAAGATTATGCTTCAATTCGTGCATTGGCTGATAAGCTTGAGTCGCTGAACGCAGATCTCTTCGGAGCTGCTGTGTCCGATCTCAGAAGCGCGGCAAACGCACTTGAATCGTACGAAGCATATAAATAATTAATGTAGAAAAATCTAATTAAGGAGATAGAAGTACATGTCACAAAAAACGGCAGAGAAAAAAGCTGTGTCACGCAAAGATATGACCAAAGCACAGTGGACATGGAAAGAAATGAAGCGAAATAAGGTAGCTTACATAATGGTAGCGCCATTTATGATTATATTTACCTGTTTTACAATTCTTCCTGTTGTGCTTTCAATGCTGATAAGCTTTACAGATTTTAATATGCTTCAGATGCCGAATATTGTCTGGCTCGACAACTATGTAAGATTGTTCCTCGACGACGACATATTCCTTATCGCGGCAAAGAATACATTTATATTCGCGGCTATCGTTGGACCTGCATCATACCTTATGTCACTTATGGTTGCGTGGTTTATCAACGAGCTTTCACCGAGAATCAGAGCTATCGTAACTTTGATTTTCTACGCTCCCTCAATTTCAGGACAGGTATACCTTGTATGGGGTACACTCTTCTCGGGTGACGCCTATGGTTGGGCAAACGCAATGCTCCTCAAATTGGGAATGATAACAGCGCCTATCCAGTTTTTCAGTGATGCTGACTGGGTAATGCCTCTTTGTATAGTAGTTGCTATATGGACATCTCTCGGAACCTCTTTCCTTTCGTTTATCGCGGGATTGCAGGGTATTGATAAGGCTCAGTTTGAGGCAGGCGCGGTTGACGGTATCAAGAACAGATGGCAGGAGCTTTGGTACATAACGCTTCCTAACATGAAGCCTCAGCTCATGTTCGGTGCGGTTATGTCCATAACAGGATCCTTCGGATTCGGCGGTGTTGTTACAGCGCTTTGCGGATTCCCGTCAGTTGACTATGCAGCGCACACAATAGTGCACCACCTTGAAGACTATGGTGGAGCGCGTTATGAAATAGGTTACTCGTCAACGATAGCGGTAATACTGTTCGTAATAATGATCGGCGCTAACGCATTGGTTAAGAAATTGATTTCTAAGGTAGGAGGATCGTGATATGGCAAAGCTGAGAACAAGAAAACATAAAGTCGTACTTGCACGATCCCGCGGCGGTGACGCAGGAATCACCGTTATGCTTACATTGATGGGAATATTCATGTTTATTCCTATGTATTACACTGTCATTCAATCGCTCAAACCTCTTGACGAGCTTTGGATGTTCCCCCCTCGCTTTTATGTTTCCAATCCTACGGGTAAAAACTTTACAGACCTTTTCACCCTTATGAGTGGAAGCCGCGTACCTTTTTCAAGATACATATTCAACACTGTGTTTACTTCGATTGCAGGAACGGCAGGACACCTTTTCGTAGCGTCCTTGGCGGCATATGCAATGTCGAGAATACAGTTCCCTGGTGGAAAGGGAATGTTTACTATCGTAAGAACATCACTTATGTTCCATTCGACAGTAACGGCAATTACAAGCTTTATTCTTATGAGCGCGTTGAATTTGGTTGATACCTACTGGGCTATCATAATTCCCGCGTGGGGCTCAACGCTTGGATTGTACCTTATGAAGCAGTTCATGGATACCAATGTTACAGGAGCTGTTTTGGAAAGTGCAAGACTTGACGGCGCGAGTGAGCTTAAAATATTCTGGACGATAGCAATGCCAATGGTTAAGCCTGCATGGCTGACGCTTATCATTTATTCGTTCCAGGGACTTTGGAACCAAGGTGGATCAGTTTATATTTACTCCGAGCAGCTCAAATCTATCAACTACGCGATAGGTCAGATCACTGCGGGAGGAATCAAGCGTGCCGGCGCGAGTGCAGCGGCAACGGTTATAATGATGCTTGTTCCTATCTCGGTATTCGTTGTTACTCAGTCCAACATTATTGAAACGATGGGCTCGAGTGGTATGAAAGACTAATTACAGGAGGAGACTATGAAAAAAATAACAGCGATTATTTGCGTTATATTTGCGTTTATAATGGCACTGGCTCTTCCTGTTGGAGCAAGTGCTCCGTATCAGACATATACATATTCAATAGACGGTACAGCTCTCTATTCACCGGATGCATACAACCCTGCAAAGACAGTTGACTCTGCTTACATGGGACTTGATAGTGATGAGTTTCTCAACAAGTACTATTCCGGCGCGGATGAAGCAACGCTTAAAAACAAAAAGACTATTTTGAATCCTTCGGATATTGAAGTAGATGATGCGATGAATGTATATATCGCAGATACGGACAACAACAGAATAGTTGTTCTTAACAGATATTATAAGGTAAAGTTTGTTATTGAAAGCTTTATAAACGAGCAGGGTATTCCCGACAAACTTGCAGCTCCTCAGGGTGTATTTATAACCGAGGATAAGCTTGTTGGAGAGGATGAGCACGAGGGAAGAATATTTGTATGTGATACAAATAACAACCGTATAGTCACATTTGACCATGAGGGTAACTTCCTTTCAGTAATAGAACAGCCTGAGTCAGAGCTTTTTGACGAGGGCGCGGTATACAAGCCCGTTGCTGTTGCAGTTGACCAGTACGACAGACTTTATGTTGTATCGTCTACCACCTATCAGGGTATTATCGTTATGACCGATGATGGTGAGTTTACGGGATTTGTTGGCGCACAGAAGGTCGTTATTTCTGCTTGGGACAGAATTTGGAGAAGATTCCAGACTGAGGAGCAGAGAGCGCTTTCAAAGAACTATATTTCCACAGAGTTTAACAACATAACTCTTACAGGTGACTTTATTTATGTTACCACTTCTTCAATCGGCGAGTCTGATGTTGAAAAATCCATTACCGGAAAAGACAAGACCGGAGACTATGCTCCCGTTAAAATGCTCAATGCCGCAGGCGATGAGATAATGAGAAGAAATGGCTTCTATCCGCCTTCTGGTGAGGTAGATATGAAGAAAAATCAACCCTCCGACACCATATTTGGTGTTTCCACAATAGTGGATGTTGCGGTAGGTGCTGAGAAGACATGGTCGATAATCGACCAAAAGCGAAGCAAGGTATTTACTTATGACTATGACGGAAACCTTCTGTTTGCCTTCGGTGACTCGGGTCGTCAGCTTGGTAACATAACCAGCAAAGGACTTGCCGGTATAGTATACCAGGGAGATAACATGCTCTTGCTTGACAAAACGGCAAAATCGTTTACCGTTTTTGAAAGAACTGAATATGGCGACATTTTGATAAATGCGCTTGCAAATCAGAACAATCGTCAGTACGATAAGGCTATTGATGACTGGATGGAGATACTTAAGAGAAACTCTAACTTTGACGCGGCATATATCGGTATCGGTAATGCTCTTTACAGAAACGGAGAGGTAGAGAGATCGCTTGAGTATTACAGATCAGCTTACGACACGGAAAACTATTCCACTGCATATAAGGATCTGAGAAAAGAATGGTTGGCAGACTACATCATCTTTGTTCCTATCGTAGTAATTGCAATTTGTATTCTTTGGAGCAAGTTCCTTGGATTTGCTAAAAAGACAAACAAAAAGATATCAACGAGC
>JAGCJD010000231.1 GCA_017648425.1 Clostridia bacterium
ATTATGTTAGTGCTTGTGATAAACAGTTTCACTCTCGACGGAGCGGCTGAGGGCTTAAAATTTTATCTTCTTCCAAACATTGACAATCTATTGGAAAATGGCGTTTTAAATGTTATAGTTGCAGCTATGAACCAAGCGTTCTTTACCCTTAGTCTTGGTATCGGTTCAATGGCGATCTTCGGAAGCTTTTTGAACAAGGATCGCGCGCTTGGTGGCGAGGCTATTAATGTTACCTTGCTTGATACAAGCGTTGCTATAATGTCGGGACTTATAATATTTCCTGCGTGCTTTACATATGGTGTTGAGGTAAGTGCAGGGCCAAGCCTCATATTCCAAACACTTCCTAATGTTTTCAACAACATGTGGGGCGGTAGAGTTTGGGGAAGCTTATTCTTTGTTTTCATGTCGTTTGCAGCTCTCTCGACAGCTCTTGCAGTTTTTCAAAATATTTTGAGCTGTACCCAGGAAATGTTTGGCTGGGAAAAGAAAAAAGCTTGCATTATTGATGGTATAGCTATGTTCTTCCTTGCGCTTCCCTGCGTATTTGGATTTAACATCTGGTCGTCGTTTCAGCCATTCGGAGCTGGCAGTGGCGTTCTCGACCTTGAGGATTACATAGTCAGTAACATTTTACTTCCACTTGGCTCGCTTATAATAGTTCTTTACTGTACTAATAAAAAGGGGTGGGGTTGGGACAATTTCCTCGCCGAAGCAAATACAGGTAAGGGATTTAAGGTTCGTAGCTGGATGCGCGTTTATATGAAATATGTGCTTCCCATAATAATGCTTGTAATTCTTATTATTGGAATAGTAACTCCGTTTATAAAATAAAAAAATAAAAGCCGATTTTAAATCGGCTTTTATTTTTTGTTTTATCAGACAACGCCCTGAGCCTTCATAGCCTCAGCAACCTTGATAAATCCTGCAATGTTTGCGCCAGCAACAAGGTCATCGCCAAGTCCGTACTGGTTAGCTGCGTTTACGGAAGCAGTAAAGATATTCTTCATAATATCCTTAAGCTTTGCGTCAACCTCCTCAGCGCTCCATGAATAACGCATTGAGTTCTGTGACATTTCAAGTCCTGAAACAGCAACTCCACCTGCGTTTACTGCCTTTGAGGGAGCAACGATAACACCGTTTGCTTTAAGGTATGCAACCGCCTCGTTTGTGGTAGGCATGTTGGAAACCTCAACATAATACTTAATTCCGTTAGCAACGATCTGCTCAGCTTCCTTCATATCGACCTCGTTCTGAGTAGCACAAGGCATGATAATGTCTGCCTTAACACCCCAAGGCTTCTGCTTCGGGAAGAATTCAACTCCAAACTTGTCGGCATAATCCTGTACTCTGTTACGGCAAGAAGCGCGCATTTCAAGCATGTAATTTACCTTTTCTTCAGTGCTTATTCCATCGGGATCATAAATATATCCGTCAGGACCGGAGATAGTAACTACCTTACCACCAAGCTCGTTTACCTTCTTTACAGTACCCCATGCAACATTACCAAATCCCGAGATAGCAAAGGTCTTACCCTTTATGTCATCTCCAAAATGGTTAAGCATATTTACAGTGTAGTAAACAGCGCCAAATCCTGTTGCTTCGGGACGAATAAGAGAACCGCCATAAGGTATTCCCTTACCTGTGAGAACTCCCGTAAACTCGTCACGAAGTCTCTTATACTGAC
>JAGCJD010000232.1 GCA_017648425.1 Clostridia bacterium
CACAATATTTTTCAACAAGAGGATTTTGACGGTCAAACGCTAGTGAATATTGAGTAAGGTCATTTGTTCCTATGATGAAAAAGTTAAAATAAGGAGCTAATTCATCACTGATTATTGCGGCGGCTGGTGTTTCTATCATAATTCCGAGTTCAATGTTGTTGCTAAATGAAATATCAGCCTCTCTTAACTCCTGCTTTACCTCATCGCATATTGATAGTATGCTTTTTACTTCCGAAAGACTTGTTATCATTGGAAACATAATTCCAAGGCTACCATAAACAGAGGCTCTGAATAATGCTCGAAGCTGTGTTTTGAAGATTTCGGGCCGAGAAAGACATATTCGTATTGCTCTGTAACCAAGCGCGGGATTTTCTTCGGGAGATAGGTTAAAATACTCAGCCTTTTTATCCGCGCCTATATCAAGCGTTCTTATTATCACGGGCTTTCCCGACATACTGATAATTACTTTTTTATAAGCTTCAAACTGTTCCTGCTCGGTAGGAAATGTATTTCTTTCCAAATACAAAAATTCACTGCGGAATAATCCTATCCCTCCTGCATCGTTTGCAAGAACAGCGCCTATATCCTCGACTCCACCGATGTTTGCGTAAATATTTATTCGTTTTCCGTCCTTGGTGACATTATCTTTTCCTTTAAGCTTTTTTAAAAGTTCTATCTTTTCATAATATTCTTTTTGTTTATCTTGAAGCCGTTTTATCGTTTCAGCATCGGGTGAAATAAATATTTCACCCGTAAAGCCGTCTATCGCGATAATATCTCCGTCTTCTATTTTTTTAAGAAAAGCATCGCCTACACCTATTATAGCAGGAATATTCATGTTTTTTGCGAGAATTGCGGTGTGGGAGTTTGCAGAACCATGTGAGGTTACAAAGCCAAGTATTTTATCCTTGTCCAAAAGAACCGTTTCACTTGGAGTAAGATCGTTTGCGCAGATTACACACTGATTTTTACTAGAACTGCTTTCGTTGTTTATGCTTGTCATGCATGATATAAGTCGGTCGGATATATCCTTTACATCAACAGCTCTAGCTCTCATATAAGAGTCCTCCATTGCTGAAAACATAGAAGAAAAATTATTTGATGTTAATGATATTGCGTATTCGGCGTTTACATGTTGATTAGTAATTATATCTCGTATGGATTTGTTATAATCCTCGTCTTCAAGCATCATAATATGGATCTCAAATATTTGAGCCCCTGACTCTCCAACTTCTTTAAGAGCTTTTTCATAAATTTCGGAAAGCTCCTGCTTTGCTTTTGATTTTGCAATTGCTACTCTGAGCAATTCCGATTCTACATTATTTATTTTAAGTCGACGAACTGTTGAGGTCTGCTTTTTAAAAACAGAAACCGAGCCTATCGCTATTGCTCCATATACGCTTTTACCCGTGAATTTTAACATTTCGCCGCCCGTCCTTATAATTATAGATTATTTATAAAAAAATTCTGTATTGCGGTTAAAGCCTCTTGTTCATCTTCACCGCTTATTTTTATGGTCAATAGATCGTTTTGCTTTATACCAAGTCCCATAAGCATCATTAATTTAGTTGCATTTACTTGGTTTCCTGATTTTTCAACTATTATCTCGCTTTTAAATTCCTTTGCGATTTTTGATAGCGCTCCCGCAGGTCTCGCGTGCAATCCTATCTCGTCCTTTACAATGTGCGTAAATTCTTTCATTCCTTACCTTGCTCTGTTTGTAATATTATATCTCCCGATTTAACCGTTCCTTCCTTGACAACAGTTATTGCTTCATATTCATTTGTGTTACATATTATCAAGGGAGTAGTTGTCTTATAACCGTTTTCTCGTATCTTATCAAGCTCAAATTCTATGAGGAGCTCTCCCTTTTTTACCGTTTGCCCGTCACTCACATTAGCTTTGAAGAAATTTCCTTTTAGCTTTACTGTGTCAATACCAATGTGCAAAAGTATTTCACATCCGTTTTCTGATAGCATATTTATAGCATGCTTGGTTTCAAATACATTTATTATTTTACCGTTACACGGAGCATAAATTTTTCCGTTTATAGGCTCAATCGCTATTCCATCTCCGAGTATCTTTCCTGCAAACGCCTCGTCATCAACCTGTTCTAATGCAACTATATCTCCGTCCATATACGCAAACAGAGTTTCCGAAGAAGTTTGTGTGATTTCTTCGCTGCCCTGAGTGTGCGATATATCTTCAACACTATCAAATTTGTTTGCCTCAATAAAATCCTCAAGGTTTGATTTTATCACAGATACTTGAGGTCCGTAAATTATTTGAATTCCATTACCTTTGCGTATAACTCCTGATGCACCGCTTGATTTTAAAAGCGCGTCGTTTATAAGGTCGGGGGTGTTTACGGTAACCCTTAGTCTTGTCGCGCAACAGTCGATGTCGGAAATATTATCCTTTCCTCCGAGTCCTCTGAGAATAAGTTCGCTTACGCTGTCTGTTACAGGTGTTTTTGTGGGATTTGAATTGGTTTTTTTTTCCTCAACATCTTTTCTTGTATAAAGTTTGATCTCCTCATCATCAAGTTCACGACCGGGAGTTTTGTAATTGAATTTTGTTATCATGAAATAGAATATAAAATAATATATCACTGCATATATAAGTCCGACAATTACTATCCAAATCCAATTTGTTTTTGCATTTCCTTGCAGTATTCCAAAAAGCGTCAGGTCAATAAGTCCGCCCGAAAATGTCATTCCAACACCAACGCCGAGAATGTGCATGAGCATATAAGAAAGTCCTGCTAGGATACAGTGAACAATATACATTACGGGGGCTACAAATAAAAAGGTAAATTCAATTGGTTCTGTAATACCAGTAAGCATAGCAGTTAGAGCGGCTGAAAGCAACAATCCGCCAACTATCTTTTTCTTTTGTGGAAGGGCGGCTTTGTACATTGCATATGCCGCGGCAGGAAGACCAAATATCATAAAAGGGAATTTTCCTGACATGAAGCGTGTTGCTGAAACAGAGAATTGCTCGGTTGAATGTGAAGCAAGCTCTGCAAAGAAAATATTTTGCGCACCTTGAACGGTTACACCGTCTATTATCATTGCGCCACCAAGCTCGGTTTGCCAGAATGGCATATAGAAAACATGGTGTAATCCGAAGGGAATAAGCGCTCGTTCAATTATTCCGTATATCCAAGTTCCCGCATATCCAGAGGCCAAAACCAACTCGCCAAGTCTGGCTATCAATCCTTGAACCAATGGCCACAAAAAGAACATCAGTATTCCCACCAAAAGATATACCAAGCTACATATTATTGGAACAAAGCGTGTCCCGCCAAAAAACGAAAGCACTTGGGGTAACTTTATTTTATAAAATCTATTATGCAACGCGGCAACGCCAAGACCAACAATTATTCCACCAAATACTCCCATTTGAAGCGTGGTGATACCTAATGTTGAGGTGGTAGAATTTGCCGCCATAGCTTCAACTCCGCCTTTGGCGGTTATAAGGGCGCTGATGGTAGTGTTCATGATGAGATACGCTATTGCGCCTGATAAGGCGGCAACCTCTTTTTCCTTTTTTGCCATTCCAATAGCAACGCCCATGGCAAAAAGCAAAGCAAGATTGTCAAATACGACACTACCTGTCTTGCTCATTATATCGAGTATGGTGTATAGTATTCCACCCTTGTAAATTATACCACTCAATCGGTATGCTTCAATCGTTGTCGGATTTGTAAATGAACTTCCTATACCCAAAAGCAATCCTGCGACAGGAAGCAACGCTATCGGTAGCATAAAGGAACGACCAACTCGTTGCAATACGCCGAATATTTTTTGTTTCACTATAAATACCTCCATAAATTTTACTGTCTTGTTTATAAATAGGATTACAATGATTTATTAAAAATATTCAACGAACAAAAAAAAGAACAGTCAAAAGACTGTTCTTAATTTTTATTGATGATGACCATGCTTTAATCTATGTTCCTTTTTAGCAAGTTCTCTAGCGCTTATTGCTCCATCCGGTTCTATTTCTCCTGCCTTTATAAGTGATATCTTGGTGAGAAGAGGACCTACCAATTCATATATAAGCACTGCGAATAAGGTTATATTTGCAACTATTACACCGTCTGCGCCAAGAGCATGGGCCTTGTTCGCCATTCCAAGAGCAACGCCTGCCTGAGGCAAAAGCGTTATGCCAAGGTATTTAACAATTTTTTTATCGCATTTTACTGCCTTAGCACTGGCAAATGTACCGCTGTATTTTCCGCAGGAGCGAGCAAAAATATACACAAGACCAATGATAACAATTGCCCAATCCTTAAACACGGATAGTTCAAGCTCAGCACCGCTTATTATAAAGAATAAAACGAACAGTGGAGCAGTCCAACGATCAACTCTGCCCATAAGTTCCTCGGAAAAGTCGCATATGTTACAAAATACTGTTCCGAGCATCATACATACAAGAAGAGATGAGAATGCTATATGTATGGAGAATATTTCAAATTCAAGCATAGATAATGCCACTGTAAGGAAAACAAATGTTACCGACATGGTAAGACGCTTTGACTTTGAATGGAAAAATTTTTCAAAAAAGCTGAAAAGCAGTCCCATTACAAGACCAAGTAGAAGTGAAGCAATTACTTCTATCAAAGGCTCTACTATTATTGAAATTGCATCTACTGCGCCTGCGGTGTATGCCTTGGCAATTCCAAAGGAAACTGCAAAAAGAATAAGACCAACAGCGTCATCTAACGCAACTATCGGCAAAAGCAAATCAGTCAAAGGACCTTTTGCCTTATACTGGCGAACTACCATGAGAGTAGCGGCAGGTGCGGTCGCAGAAGCAATAGCTCCAAGGACTAGTGCGGCAGGCAGGGAAAGCTTGTCGGGCATGAGAAAATGCAGTCCGATAAGAAACGCATCAACCAAAAGCGTAGCTGTTACTGCCTGAAAAATACCGATTACAGTAGCTTGCTTTCCTGTTTTCTTTAACTGTGAAAGTCTGAATTCATTTCCAATAGAAAATGCGATAAATCCAAGCGCTACATCAGAAATGAGAGAATAGGTTTTGATATCTCCCATACTTGTGAAGCCAAGTCCGTGTATTCCGAAAGCACCGAGAACATAAGGACCTACCAGAATTCCCGCTACCAAATAAGCGGTAACTGCGGGGAGCTTTGCAAGCTTTGCAAGTCTTGATAGCATTAAGCCAACAAAAAGCGCAACAGATAAACTTAATAATGTATACATAAAAATCTCCTGTCAG
>JAGCJD010000233.1 GCA_017648425.1 Clostridia bacterium
ACCTTATGATAATAGCATTGGAAGACGCAAAATATAAGCTTATTGCCATGAGAGAGGATATTGTGGATCTCGGCTCGGCGCTTCGCATTGAGGAGCTTCGTACCATGGCGGAGGAGCTTGACGCTAAAACGCTTGATCCCGATTTTTGGTCAAATCAGGAGAATTCCTCCAAGGTGCTTCAAAAAATAAAGCAGACAAAGGATACCATTGAAGCCTATGAGGCGCTTTGCGCGCGTCTTGAAGACGCTATTACCTTGGCGGAAATGGCTATTGAGGAGAATGACGAGGGGTATGTTGAGGAGGTTCAGAATGAGCTTGCGCAAATATCCAAGACCGCAGAAAACAAGAGAATAGAAATTCTGCTTTCGGGCGAATACGATAAAAACAACGCCATAGTTTCATTCCACCCGGGCGCGGGCGGAACAGAGGCGCAAGATTGGGCGCAGATGCTTTATCGTATGATAACCCGTTGGGCGGAACGCAACGGCTACAAGTACAAGCTCATAGATTGGCTTGACGGAGATGCCGCGGGAATAAAGAGCGCGACCATTATGGTCGAGGGACTTAACGCGTATGGCTATTTGAAGGCTGAGAACGGAGTTCACAGACTTGTTCGTGTTTCTCCATTTGACGCGGCGGGAAGAAGACAGACCTCATTTGCTTCCATAGAGGTAATGCCCGAATTTGATAACATTGATAAGGTCGAGATCCGTGACGAGGATATAGAGGTAACGGCGCACCGTTCGAGCGGAGCTGGCGGACAGCATATCAACAAGACCGACTCGGCGATAAGAATTTTGCACAAGCCCACGGGAATAGTTGTTGGCTGTCAGACCGAGCGCTCACAGCTTCAAAATAAGGAAACCGCTATGAAGATGCTTAAAGCAAAGCTTATGGAAATAAAGCTCCGCGAGCGTCTTGATACCATTGAGGATATTCAGGGCAACAAGACGAATATTGAGTGGGGCTCGCAGATATGCTCCTATGTGTTCATGCCGTATACGCTTGCAAAGGACACGCGCACGGGACATGAGGACGGAAACATCTCGGCAGTCATGGACGGCGAGATAGACGAGTTTATCAACGAATACCTCAAAATGAACGCAAAAAATTCGTAAGAGATAATAAAAAAGGAACTGTTTCGGTGTTGGGCAGTTCCTTTTTTTGTTTTGGAATAATTACCTGCATCTTGGAAAAACTATGTAAAAACGGTGTGGAGGTTTTTTGCGTGATCGAGCTTTTTGGGAGATGCGTTTGCGGGGGCGGAGAGGTCGTTGCGGGAAGAATGGCTTTGGCGCGCTCGTGTGGGGAGAATGATCTGCATTCCTCGGAGGGGGCGAAAATAATTCTCTGGAACGGAGAGGGAGAGCTTTTGTCGGAGCTTCCTTACTCGGCGGTAGGAGTAGTGCTGACTTGCAGATCCGAGGAGTTTAAGAGTATGGGACGGCTTGGCGGTATGCCTGTTCTTGCTGTTGACGATGCTTGCGCTTGCGAGGGGAGTGTCGGATCAATAGCAATTCTCGATACAAAAAGGCAACGATTGTATGTAAACCCTGATTTTGAAACGGTTAGCGGACTTCTCGTAACACAAAAAAAGGATAAGAGCATGGGCGCAAAATATATTTATGTGAGCAGGGGAAGCGCGGATTTTTGCGCAACCAATGGATTTGATGGCGTAGCGGTGGGAGATGGCTGTACAGATGCGGGGGTTGAATACGAGCATCTGTGTGATATTGCCGATGTCAATACGGGGAACAGAATAATCGCTTTTGTCGGGACGGACATAGAGGAGAGCCTGCTTATTTCACGCATCAAGTCGGTTTATCGTGCGGGAGTGTGGGGGAGATTTTCGCTTTTGTTTCGTGATGCGTTTACACCGCATGACCGCGAAAGGTGCGTAAGCGCCATGCATTCCGCATTCAGGGAGCTTGACGGCGAGGGCAGGGAGTTCAACGGGTTTATGCCTAAGGGCTTGCTTATTCAAACGCCTGTTATGCTTTTTTGGCGTGAGGGACTTGGTAATTTCGATTTTTATTGTCTTGATATAGATAAACTGACCGAAGGATTTTGCGGAGGCTCGCGTGATAAAATAGGGGATACGCTCGGGTATTTGTGGAAATATATAGAGGAATTTATCCGAGAAGCCGAGGGCGCGCGGATGGCTGTGTATTCAAGGGGAGGGACACCTGACGGATTTGAGGAAAGGTTGCTTGGAATATGCGGTGAGGCGGATATTTACACGAGCAAAAATATTTAAAAAAAGTTTAAAAAAGTATTGACAATAAAATCTTTTTGTGATATTATATATGGGTACGCACAGAGCAGGGTACTGCGTGTGAGTAAATGCGGCGTTAGCTCAGCTGGATAGAGTGTTTGGCTACGAACCAAAAGGTCGGGGGTTCGAATCCCTTACGCCGTGCCAACAAAAAAGTCCATACCTTTATGGTATGGACTTTTTTGTTTACAAGACATAAGTTGAGAACCCCACTCATTTTGCAGAGCAAAATGAAGAAGCTTGCCCTAAGGTGAAAAAAAGACAAGACGTCGTAAAAGGGCAAGCCGGGTTCGAATCCCTTAACCTTTATGGTATGGACTTTTTAGTTTACAAGACATAAGTTGAGAACCCCCCTCATTTTGCAGAGCAAAATGAAGAAGCTTGCCCTAAGGTGAAAAAAAG
>JAGCJD010000234.1 GCA_017648425.1 Clostridia bacterium
TGGTCGGTGTGCACATGCACCTTGATTATGCTTTCGTCCTCAACAAACACCACGCTGTCGCCTATCTCGCCTACAAGCTTGTGGAACTCGTCAGCGTGTCCCTCGCCATGGAACTGCTCGTATTTTTCAACGATACATTCGGTGCAGTAGGGGAATGTTATGGATTCGGTGTCAAAGTTTGAAAAATCAGCTTCCTTGACCTCAGCGTTCTGCTCGTTTCTCTGAACGGGAGCGCCGTTGAGCGCAGAGAGCATTCCGTTGAGCGCGGTCATAAAGCCGTATCCGCCTGCGTCAACTACATTGACCTCTTTAAGAATGGGGAGCTGGTCGGGAGTGTGAGCCAAGGCTTCCTCTCCGACATCCACGATGTATGAGAACAGACCTCTTACATCGTCCTCAGCAAACATTTTTTGAGCAACGGCTCTTTCAGCCTCCTCGGAGCAGCGGCGCATTACGGTAAGTATAGTTCCCTCGGTGGGGTTCATAACGGCGCGGTAAGCCTCCTCCGTTCCTTTTTTAAAGGCGCGGGCAACATCTGTTGTGGAAGCCTCGTCGCAATCGCAGAACGCCTTGGACATTCCTCTGAAAAACAGAGAGAGTATAGCTCCTGAGTTTCCTCTTGCCGCGCGTAAGATAAGAGATGCTATCTTTTTTGAAAGCGCGGATACATTATTCTCAACATAGGATTGCTCGAGCTTTGTTACGGCGTCAAGCGTAAGCGACATATTTATTCCCGTATCTCCGTCAGGAACAGGGAACACATTCATATTGTTTATTGCTGTTTTGTTGTTGTCAAGCGCGTTTGCCGCGGAGATAAACAAAGCGTACAGCGAAGGTCCGTCAAGCTTCATAAAGAATTACCTTTCATTTCCGATATAGAATACTGCGAGTGTGTTTGGTCCGGAATGCGAGCCTATTACAACACCCGTATATCCGATATATACTTCCTTTACTCCAAGCTCATTTTTAAGCCTTTCGGAAAGGTAAGTAGCGTCCTCGATGCAGTCGCCGTGGCAGATGAACATGGTCTGCTCAGCGGGAGCTATCGCGCGTTCGCTCAAACGATCGAAGAGCGCGTCAATGGAAGCGCGGCGACCGCGCGCAGTGCCGACCTTTATAAGGTGCCCCTCGTTGTCAACATGCATAACGGGCTTTATTCCAAGCGCTGTTCCGATAAGAGCAGTGGTCGTGCTCACGCGACCGCCGCGCTTTAAGAACATAAGGTCGTCAACAGTGAACTCGTGACAGAGCTTTAGCTTGTTTTGCTCAACAAAATCACGAACCTCGTCTATCGTTGCTCCCGCAAGTCTTTTCTTTGCGGCAAGATAAACGAGCAAGCCCTCGCCAAGGGACGCGCAAAGCGTGTCGCAAGCGTATATCTTACTGTCGGGATATTTTTCTCTCATTTCCTCAGCTGCTATTCTGCCCGCGTTGTAGGTGTTGCTGAGCCCTGAGGAAAATCCGAGGTAAATAACATCCTTGCCCTCGCTTATTATTTGCTCCATTGCCTCAGCAAATGTGTCGGAGTTGATAGCGGAAGTGGTAGCGGACTTCTTGGCGCGGAGAAATGCGTAAAATTCTTTTGCGTCAACCTCTCCGTTTGGGGTGGGCTCAAAGCCCTCTCTCATTACCACGAGATCAAGAACCTTTACTCCGAGCTCGGCAGCCATGTCCTTTGAAAAGTCTGTGCCGGAGTCGGTAAGGATAATAAAGTCTTTCATTAAAGTTTACCTTTCTTTAAGTTATTTGAGATAAAATACAGTATCAAATGTAGTATACAATACTATTATACATAATTTATAGTGCGTTGTCAATAACGCTCTATTAATTTACCAAATGTCTTTTTATTTTTTTAGAGGTGGTCTTTTCAAACTCATGGTCGCGTATTTCAATGCCCTTTATCTGCTTGTGTGATGGCATACGCTTGTTGAGCTGATGTATCGCCTTTTCAACGCCTGCGTAAATTTCGTTTTTCGTTGCGTCCGAGGGGAACTTGGTAGCATCGGGATAAACTATTGCAACGAGATTTACTGTTGTTCCTTCCTGACGGCCTACAACAACGCTCTCGGCGATAACGGGAATGTTTGAAAGATATTCCTCTATCTCCTCGGGGAAAA
>JAGCJD010000235.1 GCA_017648425.1 Clostridia bacterium
CTGCTCTTTGAGATAGACACTATCATCAATTCACTTTGCGAATACAGAGATGCCATAAAGGCAGAAGACAAGCAAACGCTTTGCGAACTTCTTCGCGATGGGCGTATTGCCAAGGAAAAGGTCGATGGATAAACGGAGGAAAATATGACCATCATAAAAGTAAACGCATCAAGAGCATACGAGGTAATAGTAGGAAAAGAGCTTCTTGACAAAAGCGGAGAACTATGTAAAGCCGTTATAAGCCCATGCAAGGCTTGTATAGTAACTGACGACACGGTAGCAGAGCTTTACCTTGATAGAGTAAAAAGCTCCCTTTCAAGAGAGGGCTTTGAGGTAGTATGCTTTGTGTTCCCGCACGGCGAGGGATCAAAAAACATCTCCACACTTGAAAATATCCTTGAATTTGCCGCTGAAAGCAGACTTACGAGAACCGATTGCTTTGTAGCGCTCGGAGGCGGAGTTGTAGGAGATATATGTGGCTTTGCCGCGGCAATATATTTGAGGGGAATACAGTTTATTCAAATTCCCACAACGCTCCTCTCGGCAGTTGACTCGTCCGTTGGAGGAAAGACGGGCGTAGACCTTAGGGCAGGAAAAAATTTAGCAGGCGCTTTTCATCAGCCATCACTTGTAATTTGCGACTATTCCACACTCGATACGCTTCCCTTTGAAGCATTTGCCGATGGTTGCGCCGAGGTGATAAAGTACGGAGTTATAAACGACAGAGTGTTTTTTGAAAAGCTTACCGAGAGCATATCAAGCAACCTTGAATATGTTATAGCAAAATGCGTGCAGAACAAGCGAGATATAGTTGAACAGGACGAATTTGAGAGTGGAAAGCGTCAGCTTCTCAACCTAGGTCATACGGTAGGACACGCAGTTGAGATATGCTCGGAACTTAAAATATCTCACGGTCACGCAGTTGCTATCGGAATGGCTGTTATCATGCGAGCATCTGTAAATATGGGACTGTGTCAGCAAGCTGACCTTGACAGCCTACTTGCTCTTTTAAAAAGCGAAGGACTTCCCACAAGCTGTAACTTTACTGCCGAGCAGTTAAGCGAGATAGCAACGGCAGATAAAAAACGAAACGGCTCTGACATAACTCTTGCAATTCCCTATTCAATAGGAGATACAAGACTTAAACGCATTCCCGTATCCGAGCTGTGCGAATTTATAAAAAAAGGACTTTGATCCATGAACATCACCTTTAATCCATCACCCGCAAACGGAAAAATAAAAGCAATATCCTCAAAATCCGTAGCTCACAGAATTCTTATCTGCGCCTCGTTTGCAAACGCGCCCACAAAAATACAGTGCGACACTACAAACAAGGATATATGCGCAACGGCAGATTGCCTGCGCGCGCTCGGAGCAAAAATAGAATATAACGCGCCATACTTTTATGTAGAGCCAATTAAAAAGATACAACGCGAGGCTGTTCTCGAATGCGGAGAAAGCGCATCTACTCTCCGATTTATTCTTCCCATCATATCGGCGCTCGGAGTAAACGGTCGCTTTAATATGAAAGGAAGACTTCCCGAACGCCCCCTCTCCCCTCTCTACGAGGAGCTTACGGCGCACGGAGCATCTCTATCTCCTCAAAGCTCAAACCCTCTTATATCAAGCGGAAAGCTAACGGGTGACGAATACCGAATAAAGGGAAATATCTCCTCGCAATTCATAAGTGGGCTTATTTTCGCGCTCACGCTCTCGGGCATGGGTGGCAGAATAATCATAGAGGGCAAGCTGGAATCCGCTCCTTATGTGGATATGA
>JAGCJD010000236.1 GCA_017648425.1 Clostridia bacterium
CTTTTGGCTGTCGGCGACAAGGAATATAGATTTGCCCCTGCCGACAAGGCGTGCAGATACGATATTTTCTTTGAAAACAAAAGACTTGCGGAATATTTGCCCGAGGATCTGCTCGCCGAAGGCGTGTGTATAAATCTTGCGGGAATAAGCCGCGGCTTTGAAAAATACAGATATGTGCTCACAACGAGCGACCTGCCGTATAAAACGGTAAGGACATGGGGACTTTTGCTAAGACCTGTGGATATGAATATAATAGTGGGCACAGAGGGAAGCGAGATAAAGCTTTACGACACGACAGTGCCCGAGAAATGCACGACAGACCACTCGTACCTCGTGCTTAAATACGAGTCGAGAGGACTTAATTACAGACAGGTCGGTAAGCTTGAAAAGGAGCTTTTCCTGCGCGCGGCAAGGGGAAAGATAAAAAGAACGCTGAAAAAGCTTTTTAAAAAGAAAAAATAAAGGGAGAATATGTTATGAGGATAGCAGTAGCGGGAACCGGATATGTAGGACTTTCCATATCCGTGCTTTTGGCACAGCACCACACGGTTACAGCGGTCGATATAATAAAGGAAAAGGTTGATATGATCAATAACGGTCAGTCGCCTATTCAGGACGAATACATAGAAAAATATCTTGCGGAAAAGCAGCTTGACCTTACGGCAACGCTTGACGCGAGAGGAGCATACAGTAATGCGGATTTTGTTGTAATAGCCGCGCCTACCAACTACGACACTCAAAAGAATTTCTTTGACACCTCTGCTGTTGAGAGCGTAATAAAGCTCGTAAAGGAGTGCAATCCCGAGGCTATCATGGTAATAAAATCAACCATTCCCGTGGGCTTTACGGAAATGGTAAGAAAAAAATACGACCACGAGAATATACTTTTCAGCCCCGAATTTTTGCGCGAGAGCATGGCTCTTTACGACAACCTCTATCCAAGCAGGATAATAGTGGGAACTGATATCAAGAATGAGCGACTTGTTAAGGCGGCAAAGGTCTTTGCCGAGCTCTTGCAAGAGGGCGCTATAAAGGAGAATGTTGAAACGCTTATTATGGGACATACCGAGGCGGAGGCGGTAAAGCTTTTTGCAAATACCTATCTTGCTCTGCGCGTATCCTACTTCAATGAGCTCGATACCTATGCCGAAATGAAAGGACTTGACACCGCTGAGATAATAAAGGGCGTCTGCCTTGACCCGCGTATAGGAATGCACTATAACAACCCGTCCTTCGGATACGGCGGATACTGTCTGCCCAAGGATACAAAGCAGCTTCTTGCCAACTACGACAGCGTTCCGCAGAACATGATATCCGCTATCGTTGAGTCCAACAGCACGCGTAAGGATTTTATTGCGGACAGAGTGCTGAGCATGGCAGGCTACTATTCATATTCGGAGAATAACCAATATAACAGTTCAAGTGAAGCGAATGTGGTGATAGGCGTTTACCGCCTTACCATGAAATCCAATTCCGATAACTTCCGTCAGTCGTCCATTCAGGGCGTTATGAAGCGTATCAAGGCAAAGGGAGTAAGGGTAGTTATCTATGAGCCAACGCTTGAAAACGGCAGTACTTTCTTTGGAAGCGAGGTCGTAAACGACCTTTCCGCGTTCAAGAATATGTGCAACGCCATAATTGCCAACAGATACGATACCTGCCTTGACGATGTTAAGGACAAGGTATATACGAGAGATATTTTCAGAAGGGATTAACAGCTTTGATATGAAAACGGTAATGCTTGTGTTCGGAACAAGACCTGAAGCCATAAAAATGTGTCCGCTCGTAAACGAGCTTAAAGCAAGAGAGGGAATTCACACTGTTGTGTGCGTCACGGGACAGCACAGACAAATGCTGGATCAGGTTTTGGAGGCGTTCTCGGTAACGCCCGATTACGACCTTTCTATAATGAAGGAAAAGCAAACGCTTTTCGATATAACCACGGGGATACTTAACGGAATAGGAGCTGTGCTTGACGAGGTAAAGCCCGATGTGGTGCTCGTTCACGGAGATACCTCAACGACATTCGTAACGGCTCTCGCCTGCTTTTATAAGCAGATAGCGGTGGGACATGTTGAGGCGGGACTTCGCACATATAACATTTACAGCCCGTACCCGGAGGAGTTCAACCGTCAGGCGGTAGGAATAGTCGCAAAGTATAACTTTGCTCCCACCGAGCTCTCCCGCGATAATCTTTTGCGTGAGGGAAAGAATGCACAAAGCATATTCGTTACGGGCAATACGGCGATAGACGCTCTCAAAACGACAGTCCGCGAGGACTATACGCACAAAGAGCTTGAATGGGCTTCGGGCTCGCGTCTTATCATGATAACGGCGCACCGCAGAGAAAATCTCGGAGAGCCTATGAAAAATATGTTCAGGGCTATACGCAGAGTAATAGATGAGCATGAGGATGTTAAGGCGATATACCCCATACACATGAACCCCGTTGTCCGCGCGGCGGCAGACGAGGTTCTTGGGGATTGCGACAGAATTCGTATAATAGAGCCACTTGAAGTGCTTGATTTCCATAATTTCCTTGCAAGAAGCTATATGATACTTACGGATAGCGGAGGAATTCAGGAGGAAGCGCCCTCTCTTGGAAAGCCCGTGCTTGTAATGAGAGATACGACCGAGCGTCCCGAAGGAATAAAAGCGGGAACGCTTAAACTCGTTGGAACTAACGAAGAAGTTATTTATAATAACTTTAAAACCTCGCTTGAAGACAAAGAAGTTTACGACGCTATGGCAAAGGCAAGCAACCCTTA
>JAGCJD010000237.1 GCA_017648425.1 Clostridia bacterium
AGAGGTGGCAAAAAGCCAAGAAAAGATCTTGCAACATGGCGCGATGCAAAGCCTTATATGGGTTTTTTCTTTGATGAATACTTTGAAATTGAGGACAGCTATCCCGAAAGCTTTGCAAAGAGCGACATACTGTCAGTCTTTGATGGATTCCTTTCTACCTTTGACACATCAGACGATATGAACACATGGTTTGATAAGATCAAGGCTGTTGCGGACGCAAACGGTTACGCCTCAGATATGAAGGCGTATAAGGCTTCCCCCGAGGAGTATAAGGGCAGCGTTGCAGATGTCAGTATGTTCCTGCGTCTTGCAGTTACGGGAAAGCTCAATTCCCCCGATATGTATTCCGTAATGCAGATACTCGGCAAGGAAAGAGTCACACAAAGAATAAACAAAATGAGAGAAAAAATATAAAAGAGGACTACAAAAATGGAAGAAATAGCAAGCAATTTTATACACGACATTATTGATGCAGACCTTGCATCTCACCCTCAAAAAAAGGTACACACACGTTTTCCACCCGAGCCCAACGGATATTTGCATATCGGCTCGGCAAAGGCTATACTTATAAACTTTGAAACCGCAAAGAAATATGGGGGGAAATTCAATCTTCGTTACGATGATACAAACCCCACAAAGGAAGATGTTGAGTATGTAGAGTCTATTTACGAGGATCTTATATGGCTCGGCGCTACTCCTGACGGCGGCGTGTTCTATGGTTCGGATTATTTTGACAAGTGCTATGAATATGCGGAAAAGCTTATTCTTGACGGCAAAGCATATGTTTGCGACCTCAATGCAGACGAGCTTCGCGAATACAGAGGAACTCTTACAGAGCCTGGAAAGGAAAGCCCTTACAGAAATAGAACTCCCGAGGAAAACCTTGATCTTTTCCGCAGAATGAAGGCAGGAGAATTTGCTGACGGAAGCCGCACTCTTCGCGCAAAGATAGATATGGCGTCACCCAACATGAATATGCGTGACCCCGCTATATATCGTATAGTTCATACCTCGCATCACCGTCAGGGAGACAAGTGGTGCATTTATCCGCTTTACGACTACGCCCACCCAATTCAGGACGCTCTTGAGGGAATAACCTATTCGTTATGCTCGCTTGAATTTGAAAATCACCGTCCTCTTTACGAGTGGGTAATTGATAACATAGGCTTTGAAATGCCCCCCATGCAGAGAGAGTTTGCTCGCCTTAATGTTACCAATACGGTAATGTCAAAGAGATATCTGCGTTACCTTGTTGAGAATGACATGGTCGATGGCTGGGACGATCCTCGTTTGCCCACCATATGCGCTCTCCGCAGACGCGGTTACACTCCCTCCTCAATATTCAATTTTGTAAGAAACGCAGGAGTTTCAAAGGCTAACAGTCTTGTTGATATTGAAATGCTTGAACATTGCATTCGCGAGGAATTGAATGCAAATGCCCCCAGAAGAATAGCCGTTGAAAGACCAATAAAGGTCGTTATCGACAACTATCCCGAGGATAAGGTAGAATATTTTGAGCTTCCCAACAATCCTCAATCCGCCGATGCTGGCACTCGTCCACTTCCCTTTACCAAGGAGATATACATTGACGAGAGCGATTTTGCGGAAGTTCCGCCTCCAAAGTTTTTCCGTCTTAAACCCGATGGCGAGGTAAGACTTATGGGCGCATATATCATAAAATGCGGAGAGATAGTTAAGGACTCCTACGGAAACATCGTTGAGATCCACGCAAGTGTCGACCTTGAGACCAGAAACGGAAATCCTGTAGACGGCAGAAAGATAAAGGGTACTATCCATTGGCTCTCCGCAAAGTACGCCAAAG
>JAGCJD010000238.1 GCA_017648425.1 Clostridia bacterium
ACTCATTTATCGGCTGGTCAGAGCCGCTTTCAATAGCAACCTCGGATCTCACGGTCACGGCAAAATACACATCTGTAAAAATAACAGACGCGCAAACCGTAGAGATACCGTCCGCGGTAGATACAGTGCTAAAAACTCAGGTGCTACCCGTAGCGGTGGTCATACTGTTGGTGGCAACAAGCGTAACTGCCTCGGTAATAATCGTTAAAAAGCGAAAAAAACAAACGGAGAAGCAAAATGACGAATAAAAGATTTGAGCGTCAAGAGCTCATACTCGGCGAGCAGACAACAGCCGCTCTTGCGCAAAAAAAGGTTGCCCTTTTTGGTGTAGGAGGCGTTGGGAGCTACGCGGCGGAAGCGTTGGCGAGATGCGGGATAGGTCATATTGAGCTTATAGATAGCGACATTGTGAACGAAAGCAACATCAACCGCCAGCTCTGCGCACTCACAAGCACCCTCGGAATGCAAAAGACCGAGGTCGTTGCAAGCAGACTTCGAGATATAAACCCACAAATCGAGGTCATTACAAAAAATATATTTTTTCTGCCCGAGAACGCAGACAAGCTTGATTTTTCGTCTTACGATTATGTAATAGACGCAATCGACACAGTAAGCGCAAAGCTTGAAATAGTCGAGAGATGCTCCCGAATGGGAATTCCTATGATAAGCTGCATGGGCACGGGAAACAAGCTCGATCCAACAGCGCTGAAAATAACTGACATCTCAAAAACCTCAGGCTGTCCCCTTGCCAGAGTAATGAGATACGAGCTCAGAGCAAGAGGCATCTCCCACCTTCGTGTCGTATATTCCGAAGAAGCCCCAATAAAGACGGGCGCTCACAACACAGAAACGGGCAAGCCCATAGTGGGAAGCGTAGCCTTCGTTCCATCTGTCGCAGGACTTCTGGCGGCATCTGAGGCGATAAAACATCTTATAAGTCAGGAAAATAAAGAATGAAACTGAAATTTTTTTCTTTAATTCTCGCATCACTCACGCTCATAAGCCTTTGCCCGTCTGTCAACGCGCAAGACGCATACGGAGAGCAGGACATTCTTGAATGCGAGGTTTACAGCTCGGGCAATATCGATGACGATACGCCAAGCGAAGAGCTGTTCGCCGCTTACGCTAACAATAAATTCTACTCGGAAGCGCCGGCCACATACGCCCGCTCGGCATCGGCAGGCAGTCGTCTGTCCGAAACAGACCGTAAGCTCTATGATCTGCTGAAAACCGAAATACAAAAAATGGCAGACGGTAAAAGCGCAAAAACGACCGTAGAGATAAGCAACGCAACACTGACTTCATGGGGAGCAAAGACCACCTGGACAAACACAGAGCTGTCAGTCAACTACATAACCGATCTGACCACGGTTGCAAAAGCCTTTCGAAACAACTTTGATCTTGACAATATACTTTCCGCGCTTCTTGCCGACTGCCCATACGAGCTTTATTGGTTCGACAAAACACAAGGCTTCGGCTCGACCTGCTCAATGAGCTATATAGGGCAATCGCAAAATAGAATAACCTCCGCGACCATAGCTAAGGTAAAATTCTACTTTATTGTGTGCGAAGCATATCAGGCAAATACCGCTGACGAAAAGGACATTTCCCTGAACACTCAAAAAACAGGAGCTACCATAAATGCGGTCAACAACGCAAAGGCAATAATCGAGCAGTATAGTGAAAGCGAAGATTATGACAAACTTAAAGCGTACAAGGACAAAATATGCAGTCTGGTGTCATACAATAACTCTGCCGCATCTGACGACAGCTTTCCCTATGGAGATCCGTGGCAGCTCATATATGTTTTTGACAACAACACAAGTACTAATGTCGTATGCGAGGGATATTCCAAAGCGTTTCAATACCTGTGCGATTTAAGCTCATTTTCGAGCGACATCTATTGTTACACCGTAACGGGAAATACAAGCGGAAATCATATGTGGAACATAGTTACCATGGATGACGGCAAAAATTACATCTGCGATGTAACGAACAGCGATACAGGCACAACAGGCTCAAACGGCTCTCTATTCTTAGTAGGCGCAAACGGTTCGATAAACGCAGGATACAGAGTGTCCTCTACTACATACCGCTATGACCAAGCCACTACAAGTCTGTGGGGAACTGCTTCTGACAGTATTCTTGCAATCGCGTCAAGAAGCTATGCACCAAGCCCCTCACCGATAACCATTACTACTGCTCAAAGCATAGTCTATGACGGAAATCAGGTCACAGCGGGCACATCAGAGGCCGACATCGTATATTCAATAGACATTGACGGCTATTCCCTCTCTCATACCTTTACCAAAAAAGACGACAAATCGAACACTTCTGTAACGCCAAAGGACGCAGGAGAATATACTATAACCGTCGTTGCGCAAAAGCAAGGCTCTACCAGAACATATAAAAAGAGCAAGAGCTTCACCATAGAAAAGGCAACTCTCACCATAACCCCCGAGCCCATTCGTATTGAATACGGTCAGACACCTCCTACCGTCACAAAGACGGACATTGTCGGCTTTGTCGAAAACGAAACGCTTGAACACTCGGATATAACAGGCTCACTTTCGGTTATCCACGAATATGTAGCCTTTCAAGATGTTGGAAAATACGAATTCACTACAAGCGGATATACATCTCATAACTACGACCTGATATATATAAAAAGCACCCTCACCGTGTTACCCAAGGAGATAGATGTTCAGTGGCTGAACATTGAAAACAGATATTTTAATGACGGCAAGACCGCAGCCGCCGTCCCCTTGAATATTCTGGAAGGCGACGATGTGTCAGTCGCAGTGAACGAAATCGCTGACGAAGAGGGAGAATATACCGCCCGCGCCACTCTTACGGGAGAGGACGCAAGCAACTATATCATATCGGAAATGACGCAAACGATAAAATATATGGTTTCAAGATCGACAGACGATCAGCCTGACAACGATCAGCAAGCTCAAAGCGATACTCAACAAGCGCCAAGCGACAGCGCATCTGTTGCAACAAGCGCCGAAATCAATCTTCCACGCGTAGGTTGTCTTAGCTCAATCAACGCCTTCATTCCTATAACTGTCGCGCTAGTGTCCGTCATGTTCCTTATAAAACGCAAAAGAACATAACGGCGCATACTGTTTAAACTAAAACATACACATAAAAAACAGCGGAGAGCTCAACGCTCTCCGCTGTTTTTTATGCATTTTTCTTGTTAATTCTGTATTCTTTAAGGTCTAACAGCATATCTATCACACAGAACACTGACAAAACAGCCGTCATAACATATATCAGCACAGTATTTGGTGAAACATGGAATGTTATCCTGAACGGCAGGAACACAAACGGTATCGTCATCATTATCATGTAAGTCAAATCACGCCTTGCATACCCACATTGTTTGTTGAAAAGCATTATAAGCGGGATTATAAAGAATGCCCAGCTATATATGGATGTAAGCGAGGGCACACAGCAAATAGTGACCAAGCCAAGCGCCCAAGTCTTATAAGCCTTTTCGGGACGGATAAACGCAGAAAAAGCGAAGCAAGTTCCGCATATCAGCACCCAAGCCCAAACAAGCAAGGAGATTATAGACTGACCTATATCGGGAATTTTTATAAAATTCATAATGACCGAAAGTGTGCTTCCCGAGCCCGTTGAAAAATCAAAGATGTTCAAGAACACCTGATAGAAGCAAGTAAGCCCGCCAAAGAAGAACGACGGGATGACGAGCATGGCAAGTCCGTACAACGCACATCTTATCGCGTCCTTATAACGCTTGTCAGAAATCAAAAGCCAACCGAACACTACGGGATAAAGCTTTATCGAAAAAGCAAATGCAAGAGCTATCAAGCCTATTTCTCTTTTTACTCGGCTCTCGCTGTAATAGGTAAACGCGTATATCATAAGAGCTATAAGGCTGAGCATTATAATGTTTCCACGCTCAACGAGGTAGAGCACGGGAACACTGAAAAAAGCAAAGAAAGCAAACAGGAAGCGACTTATGCGCGTTCCCGTTTTGTTTGCGCAGTAAACAATAAAGAAGAACACGATAGCACACGCGCACGCAAACAGAACTACCAACATCATAGGAGCAAAATAAGCCGTCCACGAATATCTCTCGTCAAACGCCGTATCATTGTAACTGCTTGGTGTAAAGCGTGAAAGAGCAAGATATATTAAATTTGCCATAGGCGGGTATATAACGCCTCTCTCCGTATAAACGGCGCTGCCCTGAGAAGCATCGCGAATGGAATTGAAAAAGTCCATAAAGAAATCCGCGCATCTTATAAAGAACACATCGGAAAATCTTCCGTTTCCGAGTATAAGATATATAATTGCGTATATGATCGCACTTATAGCAACCGACAGCAGAAAAATATTATATGCGTTTTTCTTTGGACTTAAAGAGCAAAGAAATCCGTTTTTATCAACAGCTCGCTTTTCCGACATTCTGTTCTCCTTCGAATAGGATAAAAAATAAATACACAATTATTGTACCATATATTTCTCAAAAAATCAAGTTTTTATTTACAAACAAAACAAAAAATGATATACTGTATGCAAGAAATATCAAAAAAATGGGGGAAAAAATGAAAAAAAGTCTTGGAATTTATTTGCACATTCCGTTTTGTATAAAAAAATGCGGCTACTGCGACTTCTGCTCATTCCCCCAAAAAGGCACAGAGGACATCAAAGCGTACGCAAACGAGCTTTGCCGCCGCATATCGGCGACACACGCAAGCGAGCATATAGTTGACACAATATACTTTGGCGGAGGAACACCGTCACTTTTGCCCACTGGAAGCGTTAGCAAAATACTTGACACTATCACAAATACCTTTTGCGTTGATAAGAATGCCGAAATAACGCTGGAATGCAACCCCGCAACGGCTGACCATTCATACTTCAAGAATATAAGAGAAATGGGTGTCAACCGACTTAGCATGGGACTTCAAAGCGCTATTGACCACGAGCTTGCTCTCTTGGGACGAGCCCACTCGTTTGCCGACTTTCTTACCTGCTTTGACAGCGCAAGAGCAGCAGGCTTTGATAATGTGAGCGTTGATCTCATGTACGGAATACCCGACCAAACGCTAAAAACGCTGGAGACCTCCCTTAACGCTCTTTGCCGCATCTCCCCCGAGCATATATCAACATACGGTCTTTCAATAGAGGAAAACACTCCATTTTACCGCCAAAGAGCCTCTCTTGATCTGGCAGACGATGATATGCAGGCGCAAATGTATCTACTCTGCTCTCAAAGGCTCAGCGAGCAAGATTATCAAAAATACGAAATAAGCAATTTTGCAAAAAACGGGCTTGTCTCACGCCATAACACAAGATATTGGAAAAGGCTTGAATATCTCGGTTTCGGTGTTTCCGCGCATTCCTTTTTTAACACAGAGCGTTTTTCAAGCTCCCGCGACATAGAAGCTTTCCTTGAAGGCAAGGATATCACTGACGAAAGATACACTCTTACCGATGATGAAAGTCGTCAAGAATACATCATGCTGTCCCTGCGTCTTTGCCAAGGGCTTGACATAAACGAATATGAAAAGCTATTCTGTCGCAACGCGCTTGACGATCTTCCTCAAATGAACGAATATGTAAATCAAGGCTTTATGCAAAAAAACGGCTCTTGCTTTTCCTTTACAGATAAGGGCTTTTTGGTAAGCAACGCCCTGCTTTCCGATATGCTTGATTTTTCATAACAAAAATTTACAAATACATTTTTCAAATCTTGTTGACAACGATTTGCGAATGGTATAAAATATTATGTGACAAAATAATATATAAGGAGAATAAAAAATGGACGAAAACAACACCTATGAAAGCGCCTTGTTCACACTCACTGACGAGGACGGAAACGAAATAGATTTTGAGGTGATCGGTCAGCACGAAATGAACGGCGAGCATTATGTCGCTCTGCTTCCCGCTGAGGAAGCAGAAAAGGAGAGCTCCTCCGACTTGACCGAATACGAATATGTTATCCTTAAACTCGCCAAGGACGGCGATGAGGAAATTCTCGTGACCGTTGACGATGACGAGGAGTTCGACAATGTCGCCGACTATTTTGACGACCTGTTCTCGCAGGAAATAGACTACGACAACTGATAAAGCAAAACTTGTATTTTTGCTGCGGTGTGCGTGATAATCGTATATAAAGAACCACATTAATTAAATGGAGTCCGAAAAAAATTCAAAGTGGTTTGCAGACCTCCCTCCCGTCTCCTCGATTGACTTGTCTCGACGACTCGGGCAGGATGCTGGGAGCAGTAAAGCGGAGATAGGACACCGCCCTGAAATACAGGGTTCCTCTAATGCGGCTACACGGCATTGCGGCTTACTTTTCTTTTAAAAAAGAAAAGTAAGCAAAAGAAAACAAAGAAAATAAGAAAAGCTACTAAAAAAAGAAAGAGCAAGGCAATCAAACTTGCTCCTCTTTTTACCCACCTCACCTTTTGAAAAAGAAAAGCAAGCAAAAGAAAACAACCCATTAAAAGCTGACAGAAAAAGAGAAGCTCTGCCAAATGGTGTGTACTATAAAGGACTGTTTTTAAAATAATATACAAAAGCGAGCCGCAAAATACGGCTCGCTAAATTTTACTTATAAACATTTCGGTCTATTATAAGCAATTACATTGTTTTTTTAAATTATGTTGCTAAAGAAGAAAT